>JANNUY010000059.1:0-11681 GCA_031414155.1 Acidobacteriota bacterium | reverse complement strand
GTCACGAAGACACCGAAGCCGGCATTCAAATTTCGTATCAACAACCCCAAACCGAAGGCCTCAAGAAATACGGCAAGCGCTTGATCGTGCCGTCGCGCGTGCATGAATACAGCGCGTATGCGTTTCGCCAGTTGCGCAGCGGCGTACCGCGTCCCGTGCATTTAGACTTCCCTGCCGAAGTCGCGCGCGCCAATTTCAAGTCGGCGAGCGAGTTGGATTACTACTTCGACAAAGCGCGTTATCGCACCGATGCGAAACCGCATCCTGATCCCAAAGCGTTGAAGGCCGCGATAGATTTATTGAAGCAAGCGCAACGTCCGATCATCGTTTCGAGCAACGGCGTTTTTTATAGCCGCGCGTGGGATGCGCTAAAGCGATTGGCTGAGAAAGCAAACATTCCTGTGGTCGAATCAGGCGCGATGAAAGGCCAGTTCTCTGACGCGAGCCCGTTGTCGGCGAACGCTGCGCCGTCGGCTTTAGCCAGTACCGATGTGGTCGTTTTAGTCGGTCAGTATTGCATGCCGACCGTGGGCGAATTCGCCTTTGGGCCGGATGCGAAATACATCCGCATTGATCCCGCGCCCGAAGACATAGGCCGCAATATGCCAATAGACATAGGCATGATCAGTTGCGAAAAAGCCGCGCTCGAAGCACTCGCCGACGCAATGCCCGCGATGAAGCATGACGCCTGGGTTGCTGAAATTGCTGCCGCGCGCAAAAAATTTGAAGACGAAAATGACGCGCATTACGCCAAAGGGCTGACTTACACCGACGCAGTGCATCCTGCCGTGATCGCCAAAGAACTCAGCGACTTTATGTATCACGGCAAGCTGCCCAAAGAGCAGACGACGTTTGTTGCGGGCGGCTATGGCATTGCGCGTTACGTGCGCCGCCGTTTGCGCGGCTATCGTCCGGGGCAAATTCTGAACGGCGCTTATCAATACGGAGCCATCGGGCCGGATGTCGGTTATGCGTTTGGCGCGGCTGTCGCCGTTCAACACGGCGTCGGTCCGCAAGCTGCTTATAAAGGCGCTCCGGTGATTTGTGTGACGGGTGACGCAGGAATTGGTTACACGATCATGGAGCTCGAAACCGCCGCCAAATATCGCCTGCCGATGATCGTGATCGTTTATAACAACAACGCCTGGGGTACGTGGACGGGCAATGCGCGCTCGCCCGTAACGTTGAGCATGCATTTGTTTCAAGAGAATGTGCGCTACGACAAAGTGGCGGAAGGCTTGGGCGCGCATGGCGAATACGTGACGAAGCCGGGCGACTTCCGCGCGGCGCTCGAACGCTGTTATGACCTCGCGGTGAAAGAGCGGCGGCCTTCGCTGATTAACTGTCAGGCGAAAAAAGAATTTTGGAATCGGCAGCAATTCGAGCCGGGCTTTTTGGGTACGGTTGAGCCGGGGTGTATGTCATACAACCACTGACGCGAAGTTTTACTTTGACTCACCACTCCCGAATTGGGATTATCCCAGCGTCGTAGATATTTGGGGAGGCACTCGTGAGAATCATCAGCAAAAGCCGATTGAAAATCTTCTGGCGTAAATACCCGGAAGCGGAAAAAGCCTTGATGGAGTGGTACAAAACCACCGACAAGGCTGATTGGGCGAACTTCGCTGAAGTCCGTGACAGTTTTCGGCACGCTGATCCTTATTACGATTGCACGATCTTCGACATCAAAGGGAACGATTACCGACTGGTTACGATCATTCTCTATCGGGTAAAACATGTTTATGTGCGCGCTGTTCTGACGCACGCTGGATACGACAAAGGAAAGTGGAAAGATGATTGCAACTGCTAGCCAACGAACTTCGCGCACAGCCTTGGACTTGAAAAAGTACTCGCGCTTGGTAGCCAAAGCTGCGCCCCTCGTCATCGAGAGTGAAGCGGAATTTGAACGCGCGGACGCGGAAATTGGTCGGCTGCTGCGCAAAGGCTATGACAAGCTGTCTGCTGAGGAACAAAAACTGTTGGCTCTCATAAGTCGGCTCATTGAGGATTATGAAAACCGCACGTTCCCTGTTCCCACCAGTCAACCTTATGAAACGTTGCAATTCCTGATGGAACAGAATGACTTGCGACAAGCTGATTTGGTGAAGATTTTCGGTTCGCGCGGGCGCGTTTCTGAAGTCGTCAATGGCAAACGTGCCATCAGCAAGGCGCAGGCAAAATCGTTAGGCGAGTTTTTCAGAGTTTCGCCAGAGCTTTTCATCTGATGGCAAAAGACGCTTTGCCAATCGTGCGACAGTCCCTCCAAAGCTACGCTGACCGTGGTGTCTTTCGTGGCTTCAGCGAAAGCAAGCCGGGGCAATTCAAATTCGTCTGGCTGTTGCAACATCCGATGGAATTGCAACTTGATGCAGCTAAACACGAACTGCGCTTCAAACAGTTGCTGCCCGGTTTGCCTGCGCGTTCAGCCTTGTATGCCGAGTTAAAACAATTTATCGAACAACGCCACGACCGCGCGTTGCCCGAACATCGCCGCGTAGATCGTCGCCGCGCCGAAGTGACTTGTTCTAACCGCGGCGGCTTGGTTTCGCTCACGTTGACGGTCAAAAAGAATCAATATGAATACGGCGTGAATCGCATTGTGAATCTGGTGCATGAATTGTTTCTGCACCTGCGTGAACATCACCCGGAATACTTAGTGGAGAATTTCAATGTACCGCAAGAGTAAGTTGTCGGTTGCCAGTTGCCAGTTGCCGGTTGTCGGTTTGTGGTTAGTCGTTAGCGTATTGGCTTGGGCAGGCGTTGCTTTGCCTGCACAGGAAGCAAAGAAGCTCAAGAATCCTGAGCCGAAAAATGCCGAGACACTCGAAGCGGGCAAGAAACTTTATGCGCGGCATTGCGCTTCGTGCCACGGGCCGCAGGGCAAAGGCGATGGCGGCATGGCGCTGGCGGGCGGTGCGCCGTCTGACTTGACCGATGAGACGTGGGATTACGGTTCGACGGATGGCGAGATTTTTACAGCCATTCGTGACGGTGTGTCAGCCGACATGCTGGCTTATAAAGACAAACTCAACGACCAGCAAATATGGCAGGTCGTAGCTTTCATTCGCTCTTTAGCTCCTAAAGCCAAAGACGAAAAACCATAATTCGCGTTCGTAGTTCCGCCTGCGGAACTACGAACGCGCTTAACGAGGAGACGTTATGAATCAGAGACGAGTTTTATTCGCGGCGTTGTTGGTAATGGCGGCGTTTTCGCTGGCAAGCGCGATGGCCGATGTCACGGGAACCTGGAAGCTCACGCTGACAACGCAACAAGGCACGAACAATCCGACGGTGACGTTCAAGCAAGAGGGCGAAGAGTTGACCGGCACTTACAAAGGCCGCCTGGGCGAAGCCCCGTTGAAAGGCAGTGTCAAAGGCAACGTGATCAAGTGGAGCCTCAAGGTCAACGCGCAAGGCAATGAATTACAGATTGATTACGACGGAACAGTAGAAGCCGACGGCACGATCAAAGGCAAAGCCAAATTCGGCGATTTCGGCGAAGGCACTTTCACCGGCAAGAAAGAATAACGCATGTAGTTTCCGCTTTCAGGCGGAATGACTTGGTAAGCAAACCCTTCCGCCTGAAAGCGAGATTATGAACATCACACCATCAGGAAATCACGCAATGAAAGCATCGGCCAAAATCATCGGCAGTTTACTGTGTTTGTTGGCGCTCATTTACGGCTGGGTGTCTCATTCAACCACCCAAGCACAGCAAACCACTATGTCGCCACCGCCCGACGGCGCGAAACTTTACGAGCAGCGTTGCGCCGTCTGTCACGAGAACGCGCAAGACCGTACGCCACCAAAGAATTTGCTTGCGCGTCGTTCGGCAGACGAAGTCATCGCCGCGCTCACGACGGGTTCGATGAAAACACAAGCCGACGGATTAAAGCCGTTAGAGATTCGCGCCGTTGCGGTTTATCTCACCGGCAAACAACCCAGCGGCATAATTGACGCGGCGCAAATCGCCAATCGTTGCACCGCTGCCGCCGGGCCGATCAATCTCAAAGCGGCGGGCTGGAACGGTTGGGGCAATGAGCTAGACAACACGCACTTTCAATCCAAGCCCGGCCTCAAAGCCGAAGAGGTGCCGCGCCTCAAGGTCAAGTGGGCGTTTGCTTATCCCGGCACAACCGCCGTCGGACAGCCCACCATCATCGGCAATCGTTTGTATGTCACCACCGGCACGGGCGAAGTCATGTGCCTCAACGCGCAAACCGGCTGTGCCTATTGGGCGGCAAGCGTAGGCTCGATGGTGCGCACCGCCGTCAGCGTCGGTGCATTGCCAGCAGGTGGCTTCAATAAAAGTGGGGCCAAATTCGCGGCGTATTTCGGCGACACGCGCGCCAATGTTTACGCCGTGAATGCCGAGACCGGTGAACAGCTTTGGAAAATCAATCTCGACCAACATCCCGTGGCGCGCATCACCGGCGCGCCCGTCTTGCACGGCAATCGTTTATACGTGCCGGTGTCGTCGGTCGAAGAAGCCATCTCGCGCGGCGATAAATACGAATGCTGCAAGTTTCGCGGCAGCATGGCCGCCATTGACGCCATAACGGGCAAGCTGATCTGGCAGTCTTATTCGATCACCGAAGAAATGAAGCCTTACAAAAAGAATTCTACGGGCACGCAATTATATGGCCCGGCGGGCGCGGCCATTTGGTCGGCGCCGACGATTGATGCCAAGCGCGGCGTGCTTTATGTAGGCACGGGTAATTCCTACACCGACGCCGAAACCAAAGGCGCAAACGCCGTCATCGCCTTTGAATTGGCAACCGGGAAAATCCGTTGGGTCAATCAGGTTTTGCCCAACGACAATTTCATCATGAATTGCCGCCAACCAGGACAAGGCAATTGCCCTGAAAAGGCTGGCCCCGATTTCGATTTCGGCAGTTCGACTATTTTGCGCAAGCTGCCCAACGGCAAAGACATACTGCTCGCGGGCAACAAAGCGGGCATCCTCTTTGCGCTCGACCCCGACAACCAGGGCAAGAAACTTTGGGAAACCAAACTTGGCGCAGGCACCGCGCTGGGCGGCATCGAATGGGGCTTCACGGCTGACACGGCGAATGTATTCGTGCCGATTGCCGATCCGCCGATTGGCACAGCCACGCGGACGCCGGGTTTGGCGGCGGTCAAAATCGCCTCAGGCGAAAAGCTCTGGTTCACACCCGCGCCCGTGGTGAAATGCGCTTGGGGGGCGGCGCGTTGCAA
The DNA here is from genome assembly GCA_031414155.1 of Acidobacteriota bacterium. GTDB lineage: Bacteria > Acidobacteriota > Blastocatellia > RBC074 > RBC074 > JACPYM01. The sequence goes on along the minus strand of JANNUY010000059.1, from coordinate 6,464 downwards.
CAACGCCCAATCACAGGCGGCGACTTCAATGCCCGGCATCGTGTTTTCAGGCACGTCTGACGGACACATGCGTGCTTACGCGATGAACGACGGCAAGATCGTGTGGGATTTCGATACGGCGGCGCAAACTTACGACGGCATTAACGGCAAGCCCGCCAAAAGCGGAGCCGTAGACGGCGGCGGCGTCACCATCGCCAACGGCATCGTTTATCTCAACGCAGGCTTCGGCGGCGTCATCGGCATGCCGGGCAATGCGTTGCTGGCCTTTTCAGTGGATGGAAAGTAAAGCGCGTGTCAGTAGCCCGCGCGTAAGTAAAGGCGGACTACTGACACGCGACTGAATCCTTACTCGAATATGAAACTCGCTCAAAACTTGTTTGCGCTGCTCTTCGCGTTTTGCTTTGGCGCATTCCTCTCAATTCCAACACCTGCACAACGCAAACCCATTCCGCCCAAAACCGTCGTACTCACCTTTGACGACGCGGTAAAAACGCATCTCACCAACGTCGCGCCGTTGCTCAAAGAACTGGGCTTTCACGCTACGTTTTTTATCACGCACAAGTGGATGGACGATCCGGCTTACTTTCTCACCTGGCAGGAAGTCGGCGCGTTGCATCGCATGGGTTTCGAGATCGGCAATCACAGTTGGACGCACGCCAGCTTCGGCAGTGCCGACAGCGCAGCCAAATTCGGCGCGGAACTCGAAATGGTCGAGAAAGAATTAGTGAAAGTCGGTGTGCCCAAACCAACCAGCTTCGCGTGGTGCGGCAATGCGTTTGGGCCAGAGGCGTTGGCGGAGTTGCAACGGCGCGGATACCAAACAGCGCGGCGCGGGATGCAACCCGAAGTTGCTTATGGCGCGATGCAGGTCGGGCCGTTGCTCGACGTGAAAAAGTATCATCCGCTGTTGATCCCTACGTCCGGCGATGCCTATCCTGATTGGACATTCGAGCATTTCAAAAAAGTCTTGAGCAGCGCCCAACCCAACCAAATCATCGTGCTGCAATTTCACGGCGTACCCGACGAAAAGCACCCGTGGGTGACGACGCCGAAAGAGGCGTTCAAAGAATACATGCTTTATCTCAAGCAAAACGGCTATCGCACGCTGGCGTTGCGCGAAGTGTTGCCGCATTACGATGCGAAACATTGGCCGGATGATCCGCTCATCAAAACCCGTTGCTGTACTAAAAACCCGTAATGAGGAACCACATGAAACTAACTCTGACTATCGCTTTCGCACTACTCGTCACGAATCTGGCTTTCGCACAAACTGAAACCAAACCTGCTCCCCCCGATTCTGGCAAAAATGATTACGGCAAGGGCGAAAGCTGGCTGTGTCGTCCGGGCCGACAGGATGCATGCGCCGCTGACCAAACCGCAACCATTGTCGAAGCCAGCGGCAAACTCAAAGTCGAAAAGTTCGAAGCGAACGCGAAAGCCGCGATTGATTGCTTTTACGTTTATCCAACGGTTTCGCTCGACCTGACCGGCAACAGCGATATGACGGCGGGCGACGAAGAGCGTCGCGTCGTGTTGCATCAAGCCGCGCGTTTCGCTTCACAATGCCGCGTCTACGCCCCGCTCTATCGGCAGGTGACGCTGACGGCGTTACGTGCGCGGATGTCAGGCAAGGCGATGCAGATGGATATGGCGATTGGTTACAACGACGTAGTTGATGCGTGGCGGCATTATCTCGCTCACGATAATCAGGGGCGTGGCGTAGTGCTGATCGGCCACTCGCAAGGCTCAGGCGTATTGACGCAACTCATCCGCAACGAAATTGACGGCAAGCCCGTGCACCAACAAATGATTTCGGCCTTGCTGTTGGGAACCAACCTCGCCGTACCCAAAGGCAAAGACGTAGGCGGCGCATTCAAAAACATTCCGCTCTGCCGCGCTGCCAATCAAACCGGATGCGCGATTGCTTACGCCACGTTTCGTGCTGACCAACCACCGCCCGCCAATTCGCTATTTGGCCGCGTCGCCGGTGACGGACTGGCAGCGGCCTGCACGAATCCGGCGGCCTTGGGCGGAGGCAGCGGCGCGTTGCACGCTTATCTCAGCAATCTGCGCTCATCGTCTTCGGGTGAAATTCCGGCGTGGGTTACGCCTGCGCCAACGATCACGACGCCTTTCGTCAGCGTACCCGGTTTGCTCACCGGTGCCTGCGTCTCGAATGACAAAGGCACTTATCTGGCGGTGACGGTCAACGCGAATCCGGCTGACCCGCGCACCGATAAAATCGGCGGCGATGTCGTCACCAATAGCGAAGTGCAAGCCGGTTGGGGCTTGCACCTGATTGACGCTCACGTAGCCATGGGCAATCTCGTAGACATCGTCGGCCAACAAGCCAAAGTCTGGCTGATGAAGAACAAGAAATAACGCGCTAGGGCAGCAAAGGGAATACGCGCTCAAACAGCCAGTCTTTGATCTCACGATCAAGCAAGCGCGTATCCTGCGAATCAGACGGCGCTTTACTTTTATCGGTCGGCAGCGCGTGCGTGTTGTAAGCCACGACATAAGCCGTGCGCGTATCAGGTCGCAGGTAAAAGTGTGAGATGAAACCATTCTGTCCGCCGCTGTGGCCGATGAAATGCTGACCGAAATTGTCTTCGATAAAAAAGCTCAAGCCTATCGCGTCTTTGCGGTTGCGGCCTTCGGGCGTAACGATTGCATCGGGCGTCGCCACTACTTGCGGCTGAAACATTTCTTCGAGCGAAGCCCGCTTCAACACGCCGTCATATACGTCTTGCTTGCGCACGTCTCCCATCAAAAAACTTAGGTATTTCGCCATATCGGGCAGCGGCGCGTTGAGTCCGCCGTTTGAGACAGTGATGCCCGTATCGGTATCAAAACGCGCGGGCGTGTATTCGCCATCGCGCAGGTAATAACTATGCGAGCGATGTTTCAGCAGGTGATAAGGCGTCGTGTCGAAATAGCTGCGGTGCATTTCGAGCGGCTTGAAAACATTTTTATCAATGTAAACTTCGTAATCTTCGTGCGTCAGCGTTTCGATCACGCGACCGAGATAGACAATGCCGGGGTTTGAATAACTGAACTTGCTGCCCGGCTTAAACAGGATTTCGGTGTAAGGCAGCATCGCTACGAGTTGCGACCAGGCTTGCGGTTCGTGCGGATGCCAATCTTTGTCGCCGCCCCACGGCCATGTGCCGTCACGAAAGCCCGCGCTGTGCGACAGCAAGTGCCGAATCGTAATCGCTTCCATAGAACCGAACGGATTGTGTACGGCTTTGAGTTCCGGCACGTATTTCACAATCGGATCGTCCAGCTTCAGCAAGCCACGATCACGAAGCTGCATAATCGCAATGCCCGTGAACGTTTTCGTAATCGAAGCCCAATGAAAGATCGTGTCTTCGGTAACGGGCAAATTCTTCTCGCGGTGCGCGAGTCCGTAAACGTGACGATCAATGATTTGGCCTTCGCGCAAGAGCATGAAGCTGCTGCCGATGATGCCGTGCTGCTTAAGTTTCGCTTCGTAAAAGGTTTTGAATTCTTTGCTGGTTTGTTCGAAAGATTTGTTGGTTGATTGCGCCTGCATAATCGGAGCCACAAGGCAGTAAAGAAATAAGCCGCAGATGAATTTACGTTTCATAGGATTGCTACCGTTGCTGAATTCTTCGACTTCGGAATTCAGCAACTCGCCCAGGTTGTCGAATGTTTTTTGTACGATGAACAGACCACTCGCGTTTACAGCTAACGCAGTGATAAAGACTCCAAGCCCGCTTTCGTATTTGTACCTGACCGGGCTTCAAACAATTCCGGCAGTGATAATTCGAGAGAACGGTTGCCTTCGTAGGAGTGCGGCGGAAAATACGCTCCAGCGAGTCGCCGACCGTTTCCGCGACCGCTTCCAGAATCATTTCAAGAAGTCCTGTTAAAAGTGGCATATTTCCCCTCCCCTAACGACGCACTTTTATTCGCGTCAATATCACAGACAGCTTACGGCAAAATTTCGAAAGGGCAACGCAAGATGGATCCAATCACTCACGGATTGTTAGGCGCAACCATCGCCAAAGTCGCCACCGGCAAACGCCTGCCGCGTGGTGCGGCTTTGATTGGCGCGCTCGCCGCGATGGCCCCCGACGTAGACGTTTTCATCCCTTCGTTCGGCGACCCTACCGCAGAATGGGTTTATCACCGCTACATCACGCACGCGCTCGTTGTCATTCCGCTGGGCGGACTGATTTGTGCGTTGCCGTTTCTGTTGCGCGAACGTTTCAAGCCTTATCGCCGAGCCGTCATCTGGGCAGCGATGATTGGCTATGCCTCGCACACGACGCTTGATTCGCTGACGAATTATGGCACGCAACAATTGCTGCCGTTCGCCGATACGCGCGTGACGTGGGACGCGATGCCGATTGTTGATCCGATTTATTCGCTGATCTTGCTCGCAGGCTTATGTTTGATGTCGCGTTGGGCAAATGCCGTACGTTATTCATTGGCGCTGTCATTGCTCTATATCGCATTCGGCTTTTGGCAGCATCATCGCGCCGTGAACGTGCAACACGAGTTGATGGCTTGGCGACAACATAAGGCTACGCAGGCGCGCGTATTGCCGATGCCGGGCTGGCTGGTGTTTTGGCGTTCGTTGTATGTGGCCGATGGAGTGCTTTATGCCGACGGCATTCGCCAGCCGTGGTTTGGAACAGCGGGCGTACAACTTGGCAGCCACGCGCCTGTCATCAAACTCGAAAACTTGCCTGCCGCTGCTCAAGCCAATCCTGAAACGGTACGCCGCTTCAAAATTCTTAATTGGTTCGCGGGTGGCTACCTTTCGCAAGTGGACGGACAACTTCCCAACACCATTGGCGACCAACGTCTGACTGGAGCCATCCACACGTTAAAACCTTTGTGGGGGCTACAACTCAACGAACAAGGTGAGGCACTGCGCTGGACAAACCCAAATCCTGATTTTGAAGAATTGGTTTATGGGTTGTTTTTTGAAGGTAGCGGTTATGTACCGCTTGATAAGCGAATAAAGTTCGAGCAATACCTGGAACGACTCAATCGTTCAGGGGGCGCGGCGGATTGGCCCAATGGCCCGACAGGTCAACGCCGCTGACAACCACGCCTTTCTGATTCCAATCCATTCCGGCGCGCACGTCCGCTGTCGTGTAACGCAGCGTCAAGCCGCAACGCCGCCGCGTTGACGTATTCAACTCAGAGCCGTGCAATAACAAATCGGAATGAATCGAGACTTCGCCCGCTTTGAGTACGTTGTCAAAAGGTGCGCCGAAACGTTCAACTTCGGGTACGACTTGATTGAGGATGCTGTTATCGCTTTCTTCGGTGAGTTGATAGGTAAGATGGCCGTAATGATGCGAACCGGGAATGAAACGCATGGCGGCGTTTTCGACATCGGCGTCGTCAATCGCCAGCCATACAGTCACAGCTTTTGATGGCGTCAGCGGCCAATAGCCAGCGTCTTGATGCCAGCCTACGGTTTTGCCGTCGTTGGGCAGCTTGCAAAAATAATGCGAACCCCAGCCGATTACATTTTCGCCCAGCAGGTCTTTGACGTAAGCCACGACGCGCGCATTCGTCAGCAAGTCATAAACCTTGCCGTAAAGCAGGTGCGCCGATTTGATCGAGTAATTGTCCTGCCCCGAAGCCAACACACGCGCCAGCACACCATCGAAATAAGCGCGATGAGCTTGCATCTCGGCTGCGCTAAACAGGCTTATGCCGCTGATGAATCCGTCACGATTGAACTGTTCGATCTGCTCAACCGTCAGCTTTTGCGGATGAGCGTTACGCGACGGATGAAAAGCAAACTCGCGCCCCATCGCGGCTAAACGATCTGCTTCGGGAAAGAGCTTGTTGAACTCTTCGTTTTGATGGCGATTAACGGAACCTGCTTCTAACATAACTTTCTGCACCTTTCACTGTTCACTTTTAACTTTTCACTCAGATTAGGTGACGCTTCCGCCGTCCACAGTGATGACTTCGCCGACCATATAAGAGTTGCGGTCAGAAACCATAAACGCAGCGAATTCGGCCAGTTCTTCGGGATGTCCGTGGCGATTGCGCGCGACCCAAAGTTTATGCATATCAGTCAGGCGTTCGGGCAAGGTGTCAGCCAAATCCGTATCGAAAATCCCCGCCGCAATCGCATTGACCGTGATGCCAAAGGGCGCGGCTTCGCGCGAAAGGCATTTGGTGAATCCGATGAGCGCGGCTTTCGACGTGGCGTAATGCACCGCCGTCGGCAGCGCGCGAATCGCACCGATGCTGGTGATGTTGAGAATTTGTCCGCCGCGTTGGCGCATCATGAATTTGAAGACGGGCTTCGTGATGTTAAAGACGCCGTTGACGTTCGTGTCCATCACCAGGTCCCAAGACTTTTCGGTTGTGCGCGCAAACATGTCGGGGCGATTGATCGCGGCGTTGTTGACCAGAATGTCTATGTGTCCGAAGGCGTCGTGAATATGCCTTACCATTTT
>JANNUY010000058.1:0-20050 GCA_031414155.1 Acidobacteriota bacterium | reverse complement strand
ACGACTACGTCAACGTCCATCAGCCGATAGCGCACCATCGAATAACCAATCGTGAGCGGAATCAGCAGCAACGGCGCATAAGCCAGCGCGCCGAGGATGGTTGAGATTTCGTGCGGAGCGGAATACCACGCGGGCAGATAGCACGCGGCAAAGGCGACAGCGGCGATGCCTACGCCCCAGACGATCCACTTGAGTTGCTGGCGTACCGTCAATGAACGCGCCGTGACGAACGTCCGCCAGAACAGCGCGGCGCTGATGAGCAAGCCCACGGCAAAGAGCGTGAGTTCCAGCGTGTCGAGGCTACGCTTGGCATTCACCAACGAAAGACCAGGAATGAAGTTGCGCAGCTTCACATATCGCAGCGCACATTCAGCCAGAATCAACAACGCGGCGGGCAAATAGATCAACGCGGCGAGCCAGCGGCGGCGCGTGAGCAAGTGTTGGCGCGCGGGATAAATCGCGGCGAAATGAATCAGGGCGGGTACGAGCAAGAGCAGCGCGCATACGTCAATGAGGTCTACGGCTTTGTCGAATTGCGTGCGGAGTTCGAGCGTCGCGCTATAAGCGTGTACGAAATAGGCAAGCAAACAAATCACGAAAAAGTGCTGGGCGAAAGGCGCGCGGGCTTGGCGTAACAAAATGTAACCGCCAATGAAAAGATAAACCAGTCCGATCAGCGCCAGATAAAGATCGCGGTTCGGGTGCGTAGCGCGTTCATCCAGATGATCGAGAAACACCGTGCCTTCGGGAATCGGATAGTTCGGGCGCAGCAGGTAATAGGTCACGCCGTATCCATCCTTGACCGTGGCTTTGACTTGATCGAGATAAAGTTGGACGTAACGTGCTTCGCCAATTTCGTCGAAGGCATCGGTTTGCGGGTCGCACATGCCTGCGCAAATGCCTACGAGCGAGTCGCCCGTGCGCGTCCCGGCGGCGTATGCGGCGCTGTTCGGATTGACCCACTCTGCCACGACGCCGCGCTCGCGGTCGTCTACCCACGAAACGCCGTCGCTGGGTACGGGCTTGTGGTTGAAACGGTCGCGCAAGTTAAACAATCCGCCGATCAACGCCAGCCCGCCCAAAAAGAGCAGCAGCGTGGTGCCGGTTCGAATTCGTTTGGTTGTTGCGCCTGTTGGAGTCATTTGCCGTTGCGGTTTCCGTTAGGGCTGAGTACAGCTACAGCCAGCGGGAAACACGTTGTCGAGGGGGATAGTTTCAAAATGTTACGTTAAGTCCTTAGATGGCCTTTGGTGACATCGCCGAAATGAGGCAAGTCGCATTCCAACGCGGTGTGGAGTTCGGCGTATTTGTTGAGCCAAGAGAAAGAGCTTTAATTGTGGGAATGGCAATCATTTGTTGTACCGCGACCTGTCAGGTTGCGGAGTATTCGAGAATTATTCTGAAACCCGCGCCAGCGCCAAATTAAGCGCCGTCCCGACTAGTAGCATAAAACCCAGTCGCCAAGCATGACCAAACAAGGTTAGGTGCGAGAACGCACCGCTCTCAATGCAGACATAGACGTAGAGCGCGAGGTTCGCCAACATAAAAGAACCTAAGCCAGCCTGAAAACGCGCCGCATAATTCGCCACGGTGGTAGTTTTGAGAATAATGCCGGTAGCGATGGCAATGCCTGCATAAACCAGTAGGATATATTTACCGCGAGCGAAGAACATGTGAGACAGTACGAGCGCCGTTCCGCTTAACGCTCCTAGAGCAAGCGTCAAGCTGATACTTGCATATCGTACCCAATTGTTTCGCGTTAAAGTATTTTCCATAAGTCGAATTTCCTTTCAGTGATTCCACCGCTTTCAACATCAAGGTATAACTCAATCGCTTCCCGACTCCGATCCATTAAGACATCCAGTGACTTGGCTTGCGTGTGGCAGCCGTGTAACTCAGGGACGCTGGCTACGTAATAACCTTCCTCATCGCGTTCGATAATTACCTTAAAGGCTTTCATCATCTGGTTTCACTCCAAACTGTTCAAAGCAAGTCTATGAATTCCTCTACCGTTAATCCGGTTTCACGAATAATGGCGCGCAGCGTACCTTTGGCAACTTCTTTGTGGTCTGGCACGGTCACACGTCGGTGCGGCGCTATCTTTTGCCTCAGTACGATGTGGCTACCTTTCTGCCGGTCTTTCTTGTAGCCAAGCTGCTTGAGCGCCTTGACTACTTCGCGTCCAGAAATTCGCGGCAGAGTCGTCACGCATATACCTCAACAACCTCTTCTGAAATCGGAGGCGGAATAGGTTCATCGTGTTCTGCGAGGCTTTCAAGGTACGCAGCCATCGCTTCCTTTATGTTTTCCAGCGCCTCTACGCGAGTTCGTCCTTGAGAAATGCAACCGGGCAATGAAGGTACTTCAGTAACATACACTCCGTCTTCATCTTGCCCGATCAGAACTCTGTACTTCATTCCAACTTCCTCTGTTTGAAACGCGTTCCCATTATTTCGTATGTCGAAATTCAAGATTTCGGATGCCGCCTACCAACGAAACGCCAATCCGCCACGTACCGCACGCTGTGAACGAGTCGCTAGCAACAGCGAAGCCCCGTCATCGGCGCTTTGGGTTTGGTTCAACAGGTTGCGCAAATCCACCAGGGCTTCCCAACGCACGGGGAAGCCGAAGTTCGGCAGTTCCTGCGTGACGTAGACGTTGATGTTTGGGTCGTAAACACCCATGCGTCCGGCGAAGGGGTCAATGGCGAATACGACTGCCGAGGGCGAAAGCCGCACGACGGTCGAGATGCGCGTACCCGTGCGGCGCGTGAAATCGAGATCAAGTTTGGCGGCGGCGACCTGGAAGAATCCTTGCGAGAAAACGCGCGCAGGCGTCAGACGCGCCAAGGTAGTTTGTTGGGGCGAACCAAAACGCGAACCGAAGCCCGCGCTGTAACCCGCCGAAACCGTCACGTATTCATTAACGTGCCGCGCCGACATAAAGCGCAGACCGCGCGCCGCGCCGTTCATCGCCGCGACTTGCGTAGCGACCTGTTGCATCGCGGCTTGCGTATCGGGCGAGGCTTCGAGCGGCAGGGCCAGCACGCCTACGCCGTGGCCCGACACGATGTCGTAAAACGCCGAAGTCTCAAGCGAAGCCTTGCCGTCAGCGAACATGCGTTCGACGCCGAGTTCGATGCGGCGGCTGCGGTCGAGTTGCGGCGTACCGATCAACGCCGTGTCAGCCGCTTGCGTATCAAACGTAGCGTCAAGGTTTTCGGTATTGAAACTTTCGAGCGAGCGGCGGTTTTGCGTACTACCCGGCGTATAGGCCGCGTTCACGCGCCATTGCGCGTTCGGCGTGTATTGCAACGCGATGCGCGGCAACAAGCTGTCGGCTTGCGCTGCGTTGGAACTGGTGAAGCGCGAATAATCGAACCCGTAAATCACGAGCAGCGGTTGAAAGACTTGCCATTCGTCCACGGCGGAAACTGAAACCTGATCGAGCGCCCGAGAGGAAGAACGCTGGGCGTGGCGATGCAAAGCGCGCGCGGTGGGCGAAGCGAGCGGGTCACTGATCATCGCTTGTCCGTAACCTACGCTCGCCGTGATTTGATGATTGTCGCGCGGGCGCATTGTGGCATAGGCTGACAAGCGTTGTGCTGCCCCGTCGCCCGTGCCGCGTTGGCCTACGACGGCCATTTCGACATTGCCTAGTGCTGCCGACAGCGCGAAGTTCGTTCCGTAAAAATTTTGTTGCGCGCCGAGCGAACCGTTCATCGCCAGCAACTGCACCATGCCGCGAATTTGCGGGCGGTTTTTATTGAAGCTGTTCGGCGTGACGCTGACGGTGGTGTTTGAAGTGACGACGGTTTCGTCAAAGTTGAGTACGTGGCGCGGTACGCTGAGGCCGACCCAGCGATAATTTTCGCTGTCGCCGCGTTTTTCGATGAGTGTGTCGGTGCGTTTGAGCGCGAAGTGATAAACCAGCGAAGGGCGTTCGACGATCAGGCGCGGCGAGAGAATCGGCAGGAAGCCTTCGGCCAGCGCGCGAATGCGATAAGCGCCGGGCGGCATGCCCGTGCTGAAACGGCCCTGCGCATCGGTCGTGATCGTCTTGATCTCTTTGCCGCGAATTTGCGGTTCGAGCAAAGACACGACCGCTCCAGCCAGCGGAGCGCCGCCCACGTCTTTGACCGTGCCTGTCACAAAGGCCAGCGCCGGAGCGGCTTCGACCGTTGAACCAAGTTGTAATGAAGTGGAGAAGGGGTGCAATACGACTGCGCCCAACACGCAGCCTGCCAGGAGCATATGAACCGCTTTATTCATAACTGTCCGCCTTTACGTTAAGGGCGTTTTTGCCAAACGCCCTGCGAAGCCAGGAGGGTCCGCGAAGCTAGAAAAATGCGAAGCCAGAAAGAAACGATGGTCAAAAGAGTTTCGGGTGCGTTCCAGTACGTGCGAGAAGCTCAATAAGGGCGATGCCGTTCACTTGAACGGGCGCACCGAAAAACTTGCAAACGGAAACAAGAAGCTAAGGGGAGCGGAGAGCGAGGGATTCGAACCCCCATGCCCTTACGGACGCCAGTTTTCAAGACTGGTGCAATAGCCATTCTGCCAGCTCTCCGCAATGTCAAAAATAGAAGCGAAACAGGTGCTGTTTCAAGACGCGACGGATGCTAGCACGCTCATTTGATGTTTGAAAGTCTTGCGGCATAACGTCAACCGCATTAGTATGCGCCCGCTTTTCGCAGTAAACAGTCAGCTTCAACAACAACGCTAAAACATGAAAAACATCACTCGTCGTCAATTTATTCAACGCGCAATGGCTTCAACGGTTGCGGCGCCGTTGGTCATGCGTTCATCGGTTTGGGCGGCGGCTAAAACGAAGCAGTTGCCGTTGGCATTTTCTACGCTGGGCTGCCCCGCGTGGGACTGGCGGCGCATTCTCGACGAAGCCGCCAAGTCTGGTTACGCCGCAATGGAACTGCGTGGAATTCAAGCCGAAATGGATTTGAGCAAAGCCGCGCAATTCATCGGCGCGAAGCTCAAAGAGAGCTTGCTGGATTTAGCTGCGTTGAATCTGAAAGTCTCTGACCTCGGGGCCTCGGCGAACATGCATGAACCCGATGCCAAAAAGCGCGCTGCCCAGATGGACGAAGCGAAACGTTTCGTTGATCTGGCGGCTCAACTCAAAGCGCCTTACGTCAGGGTGTTTCCCAACGCGCTGGTCAAAGGCGAAGAGAAGGCCGTCACCATTGCGCGCATCGTCGCGGGTTTGCGCGAACTCGGCGATCACGCCAAAGGCAGCGGTGTTCAGGTCATCGTCGAATCGCACGGCGAATTCACCAACGCGCCGCTCTTGAGCGAAATCATCGTCGGAGCCAAACATCCCAATGTAGCCTTTCTTTGGGACGCACATCACACCTGTGTCGCGGGTGAAAAGCCTGAAGCGACGTGGCAGGCTTTGAAAAAATACGTGCGGCATACGCACTTGAAAGACTCGGTTGCTGAAACCGGCAAGCCGGGGCGGCGTTATGTGCTGACGGGCCAGGGCAGCGTGCCGGTACGCGAAACGGTGAACGTGCTGGTGCGTGGCGGATATAAAGGCTATTACTGCCTCGAATGGGAAAAGCGTTGGCATGCCGATCTCGAAGAACCTGAAGTTGCTTTCCCGCATTACGCCCAAGTGATGCGCGAATACCTGACCGCCGCCGGAGTGCGCGCGGCCTAACCACCCACAATAAAAACGGAGACGAAAGTTATGACGGAACAAAGCGCAGCCCCCGAAGTGAAATGGGGCGAATGGATCGGCGGCGGTTGGCAAATGTTGTTGGCTCGTTGGCAGGTTTGGGTGCCGATGATGCTGGTATTCGTGCTGGCGGTGTTGATTCCGATATTGCCGATGTACATTTTGCTGATAGGAGCCGGGATGGCGGCAGAAGGCGGCGAAGGGCCAGCGGCGGCAGTTGGGATGCTGGCTCCGCTCGTTGGTCTGGCGGGGCTATTGATTACGCTGGGACTGAGCGCCTTTATGATGGGCGGGCTTTACCGCACGGCGTTCAAGCAAATGCGCGGCGAAACGATCAGCATCGGCGATCTCTTTTCTGGCAAAGACCTGACCGTCAATATGCTGCTGACGCTTTTTCTGGTAGTTGCTTGCACGATGGTGGGGGCACTGTTTTGCGTCTTTCCTGCTTACATTGTCGGCGGCTTGCTGATGTTTTCGGTTCCGTTGGTCGTAGAAAGAAAGCTAAGTCCGATGGAGGCGCTGCGCACGAGTTTTGAAAAGACCAAGGGGAACTGGTTGATGTTTACCCTTTTCGCTTTTGTGCTGGGCCTGATCGCGGGGGTGGGAGCCATTGCCTGTTATATCGGGGCTTTGTTCACCTACCCGCTCTATTTTTTGATTACGGCAGTGGCTTACCGTGACGTGTTTGGCGTAGCGGGTTTATCAAACGCCCCAGCGATACCGAATTCGTATGCGTCGCCTTCGTGGCAACAAGGTGGGCAAGCGTCGTATATGCCGCCGCCGCCGCAATACACGCCGCCACAAGCGCCGCAATCGTATATGCCGCCGCAACAACCCGCGATGCCACCGCCAGTGGCAAACGATCAAATGGCTTGTCCGAATTGCAATGCCTTGCTCGCGCGCACGGCGAAATTCTGCAATTACTGCGGCAAACCGCTATAAGCCTGACCCGCTGCGGGTTTGGCGCTGAATCAGGCCACTGCTAAAGTTGAAAAGCATTACCCCAACTTTGGCAGTGGCCTTTGTCTTTATGCATCCCTTTTGTCGCAAAATCTCGTTCGTATTGTTTTGCCTGTGCGCGCCGCTCGTCGCCATCGCGCAAGACCGCCTGCTTGTTGGCGCGCATGACCCCGCGCACGTCAACGGCATCGTGATGATTGCCGAGAACGGAACGAATGCGCCCACGGCGTTCGGCTTGCGCGTACTGGTTTATCGCTCCGAAGCCAAACTCGAAAGCGCGCCACCACTCGAACGAGTGCGCTTGCTTGGCCCGGTTGCGCCTGACAGCAGCTATGCTCGCGTGCATTGGGATTCGCCGTTTGAACAGCGTCCGCTCACCTTGCAATGGACGCGCGTCGGCCCGCGTTTGTTGGTCGGCCAAATCTCTACGCGCGTAGCCGTCAACATTGCGCTCGAAACCTATCGCCCCTTAACACCGGCTTTTGAAAAAGCTGGTGGCGCTCTCAACTTTCGCGCGGCTGACGAAGAAACTCTGTTCGGCGAACAACTCAGCAAAGCGCGCACGCCGTTGCGTTTCACGCGCTTCGTCTTGCGCACCGACCGCAAAGCCGGAGGCGCGGCGAGTTATGCCGACGCCGCCAAGCAATACGCCTTGATGCTGCAAGCCGGACAAGCGCACAGTGAAGCTGAAGGCACGACGCATCCTTATGGCGCGCTGACCTTCGCATTGAAAGCAAAGGAATCGGTCGGTTTCGTGATGGTGATGGGCGATGATTACGACGCGCTTGAGAAAGAAGCCGACGAAGCCTTACGCCAACCCGTCGCACAAACGCTGTCGGCGGCAGAGACGCGCTATGACAACGCACGACTGCGTGCCGACGGATGGCTGGATGACGGACTCGCTGCCTTGAGCCGCGCCGTGCAATGGAACCGTTTTTATTGGCCTGAACGCCAAAGCGATTTTGCCGGGTCTTTACGACTGACCGGCGCAACTGAGAATTCGTCGCAAGCTATCAGTAGCGATGCTTTCTTTCGCATACTCGCCGCCGCGTGGATTGATCCGGCGCACGCGCAAGACACTTTGAAGGCGCTGCTGGTTGAACAAGCGCCTGACGGACGCATGGCACCGCAACGGCTTTCATTGGCTGACAACACCGTGCGCAGCTTCAACGGACGTTCATTGCCGCCGCTCGGCGCGTTGACGACGTGGAAGGTTTATCAGGCGACACGCGACTTGCAGTTTTTGGCAAATGTTTATCCGCGCCTGAAACGTTGGCACGAGTGGTGGCTCAGTGATCGCGGCGACGGTAAGGCGTGGCGCGACGGCAATGGCGACGGGTTGATCGAGTGGGGCTATGACGCCGAACTCGAAGTCGGCGAACTCAGCGCGCGCCGTATGAGCGCCGTGGCGCAAGGTCGTGCGGCGCTCGCGCAAACCGGCACGGCAGAAAGTCCGCAATGGCCGCCGCTGGTCGAAGAACCCAAAACCGAAGTCGCCGCTCTCAACCCACAGGCTTTCCCTCCCGTGGGGCCGCCCGCCGGACACGCGCCTTTAGCCAATGGCATGCGATTCAACCTCAAAGCGCATACGCTCGAAATCACGCCCGTCGGATTGAATGCGCTTTATGCGCTTGATGCCGAGATGTTGCTGCAAATCGCGCGCGAACTCGGCATGGCCGAAGACGCCCGCCGTTGGGAAGCCCATTACCTCAAGCTCAAACAACTGATTGACGAAAAACTGTGGAGCGAAGCCGACCAGCTTTATCTAAACCGCCATTGGGACGGCACGTTCGTGCGGCGCGTCACGCCCGAATCGTTTTACGCGCTGACGGCGGGCGTCGCCGCGCCTGAACGCGCCCGCGCAATGCTCGCGGCCTTGCGCGACCCCAATCGGTTTGGCGGACAACTCGGCTTGCCTACGCTGGCGCGCAACGACGCGGCGTTCAACCCCGCTGAACGCTGGCGCGGCGCAATCGTCGCCGAAGCCAATTACCTCGCTTACTTGGGCTTTAAGCATTACAGCTTTTACGCCGAAGCCGCCGCGCTCGCGCAACAGAGCGTCGCCCTTGCGCGTGATTCGTGGCAACAGCAAAACCGGATTTACGACACTTACGCCGCCCTGCCCGGCATCATCGCACCTGTGCCTACGCCGCGTGAATCACCAGCAGGTGATGCTGCGTCGTCGAGTTACGGCGCATTGTTCTGGCTCACCGGTTTAGAAGAGTTACTGTCATTCGATCCGTGGTCAGGCATGACGATGGGCAACGAATCGGTGACGGCTCCGGCCAGTTTGCAACGGCTGCCCGTGGGCGACGCGCAATACAGCATTCA
Organism: Acidobacteriota bacterium; assembly: GCA_031414155.1. Taxonomy (GTDB): domain Bacteria; phylum Acidobacteriota; class Blastocatellia; order RBC074; family RBC074; genus JACPYM01. The sequence goes on along the minus strand of JANNUY010000058.1, from coordinate 11,065 downwards.
CCTCGCGCCCGAACGCCTCACCGTCAAGCGCGGCGAACAACGCGAAATCGAAATCGAACCCGCCGCGCGCCTGCTCAATTACCGCAGCAACGAACGCACAATCAGCTTTTTTGTCGAATCTTCGCGCCCGCTCATCTTGCGCATTCCTTCCGCTGAAAACCGTCCCGTCAGCATTTCCGTAGACAGCAAGTTATTAGGCGACGCGCTCGTAGGCCCAGCGGCGCGCGTGAATCTTTCCGCAGGCATTCATCGCATTGTGATTGTGAAATAACCAGCGGTGTAGGGCGGGTTACGAAGTGAAAGTTAAAATAACTGGCTTATTCCATCTCAGCCCGCGAAGGCGGGCGGGAGCATAAAGCCTGGGGTGAAGCGCAGTGGCGCGCAACCCCAGGGAAAGGCCGAGAAACACCCCAGCCCGCGAAGGCGGGCGATAGCCGATTACAGGTGAAATCGCCGCTCGACCCACTCACTGCCACCCGCGTTCGCGGGCTGGCGCATACTGTGCGCATTTTCCTGGGGTTACGGCTCACGCCTGCACCCCAGGCTTTATGCTCCCGCCCGCCTTCGCGGGCTAGAGGGGTTTAACTTTGACTTCGTCAATTTGACTTCGTCACCCGTAACCTGCCCGGCGGTTGGGCGGGTTGCGGAGCTTGTTGTATGCTGCGGTTTGCGCCTAACACTCTCGACCCCGCACACCGTTCACTATGCCGACGCTTCATTGGGTAGGAAAAGACAAAGTCGTTAATCATCATCAGGAAGTTCCGTTCAAGACCTTGCGGCACGCTTATCGTTTCGATGCGCCGGTTGATGCGCCTGACGGTATGCATGCCAATGCTACGGGCAATCGCATCATTCACGGCGACAATCTCGAAGCCCTCAAAGCCTTGCTGCCCGAATATGAAGGCCGCATCAAGTGCATTTATATTGACCCGCCTTACAACACCGGCAACGAAGGCTGGGTTTATAACGACAACGTCAACGACCCGAAGCTCAAAAAATGGCTCGGCCAAGTCGTCGGCAAAGAGGGCGAAGACCTTTCGCGCCACGACAAATGGCTTTGCATGATGTATCCGCGCTTGAAGCTGCTGCATCGGTTGCTGGCAGAGGATGGCGTAATTTTTGTCAGTATTGACGACAACGAGATGCACAATCTTCGCCCAGTACTAAACGAAATTTTTGGGGAAAGAAATCGAATCGAACATTTCATTTGGAAGAAAAGCTATGGCGGCGGAGCAAAAGAACGCTTTGCTATAACAGTGCATGAATACGTTCTTCTCTATGCAAAGAACCTTGAATTGACTGACGAACTCTGGCTTCCTCCTGACCCTACATCCGAAGATCGATACTACAAATTCAAAGACTCGAAGGTTGAAGTAAGAGGGCCATACCGTATCAAGCCGCTTGAAGCCACAAAGAGTATGGACCGAAGGGAAAATCTCGTTTATGGAATTCCTGGTCCTGACGGCAAAGAAATTTGGCCAAAGCGTCAATGGTGGTGGAGTAAAGACAGAGCTTACGCCGCACTCCAAAATGATGATCTCGTTTTTACGAAGAGCAAAGAAGGCGGCTTCTCGATTTCATACAAGCAATATCTTTACGATGACGAAGGCAATCAACGAGCAGCAAAACCGTTTTCGATAATTGATGGCATTTACACGCAAAAGGGAACGGCTGCGCTTATCTCAATTTTTGATCAGAAACTTCCGTTACAATTTCCCAAGCCAGTTGAGCTTATTGAAAAACTGGTTCAGATGATTTGCTTAAAACAAAAAGATTCGATCATTCTCGACTCCTTCGCTGGCTCTGGCACGACGGCGCACGCGGTGTTGAAACTCAATCAGCAAGACGGCGGCAATCGCAAATTCATTTTGATCGAAACAATGGATTACGCCGAAACCATCACCGCCGAACGAGTGCGGCGCGTGATGACGGGTTACGGCGCGGAGGCCAAAGCCGTAGCTGGTTTGGGCGGCGGCTTCGATTGTTACGCGATGGGCGAACCGCTGTTTCGCCCCGACGGCAATCTCAACGAAGCCGTCGGCGTTGATGAGATTCGTCGTTATGTCGCTTACACCGAAGGCGTGCCGCCGATTGAACGCCCCGCTGAAGCTAATGCCACAGGGAAGTCGGGCGGCCAGTTAAGCAAGGGGGCGCTGTCGCGTTATTTGTTGGGCATGGCGGGCGAGACGGCGGTGATTTTCTTTTACGAACCTGACCGCGTGACCAAACTGGATACGAAATTTTTGGCGCGGCTGAAAACCAAACCGGCGGCGGCGATTATTTACGCCGACCTGTGTTTGCTCGACGCGAAGTTTCTGAAACAGCACCACCTGATATTCAAAAAAATCCCGCGCGAGATTCGCAAGTTTTGAAGTGCGTCAGATTCAATACACCGCAAACTAAGTTTCTTTGCAGGTATGCTTCGCCGCGTGGCGGCGGTTGAATTTAGGCAGGTCGTTCACGGCCTGTAACGAACGATGTGGGGTTCGCGTCCCAGCGGGACGATTGAACCAGACGCGCCTGATTCAACCGTCCTGCTGGGACGCGCGATTTCGGCTTCGCGCTGGCAGGCCGTAAACGACCTGCCTACGTTCAACTTGCAGGCCGTAAACGACCTGCCTACATTCAACCGTCCTGCTGGGACGAAGAGTGAATGCCAAGAAACTTAGTTTCCGGTGTATTCAACCTGCGAAGCAGGTGTCAGCATAAAGCCTGGGGTGAAGGCGATAGCCGCAACCCCAGGTGAGGTCGTACCAACCCGCCTAGCCCGCGAAGGCGGGCGCTAGGCATTTGGCTCGCTGTCGCCCGCTTCACGGGCTTGCGCTGGATACACGCGCAAATTCCTGGGGTTACGGCTAACGCCTTCACTCCAGGCTTTATGCTCACGCCCGCCTTCGCGGGCTGAAGAACCTGAATGGAACTCAAACCCTATCAGCAAAAAGTCATCGAAGACCTGGAACGCTGGCTTGATTACGTTAATCGTTATCCTGGCTTGCGGCAGGCGTTTCGTGCGTTTTGGGGCGACGCCGGCTGGCCTGACGCGACGCCTTATCAAAACAACGTGCCGGGCGCTCCACACGTATGCGTCAAGGTTCCTACGGCAGGCGGCAAGACGTTCATTGCGGCCAATGCCTTGCGTTCGCTGTTTGAGAACTTCGCGCTCTTCAACCCTAACTTTCCGCAAGTCGTCATCTGGCTCGTGCCTTCGCTGACGATTCTCGATCAAACCTATAAAAACCTGAACGACCCGCGCCATCCTTATCGCGCCAAACTCAATACGCATTTCAACGCGCGCGTCGCCGTCTATCGCAAAGAAGACGTGTTGCAAGGCGCGGGTTTCAACGCCGACGCGGTGCGCGAACAACTGACGATCATCGTGTTGAGCTTCGACAGCTTGCGCGCGCGCAACAAAGAAGACCGCAAGATTTTTCAGGAAAACGGCTATCTGGCGAGCTTCGCGCGCGACGTTGACCCGGCGCTGTTGCTGGCTGATTACGACGAAACGGCACTCATCAACGTGTTGCGCCAACTGCAACCCGTCGTCATCGTAGACGAAAGCCACAACGCCGAAAGCGACCTCAGCGTAGAAATGCTGCGCAATCTCAACCCGCGCTTCATTTTGGATTTGACCGCTACGCCGAAGAAGAACAGCAACATCATCAGTTACGTAGATGCTTCGCAACTCAAGCGCGAAAACATGGTTAAACTGCCGGTGATTGTCTATAACCAGAAAGACAAAACCGAAGTGTTGCAATACGCGCTCGACACGCAACACAACCTCGAAACGATGGCCGTGGCCGAAGAAAAAGAGACCGGCAAATACATCCGCCCGATTGTTTTGTTTCAAGCGCAACCGCGCACGGGCGAAGAGCAAACGACTTATGAAAAGTTGAAAGCACGCTTGATCGAGTTAGGCATTCCCGCCGAACAGGTCAAAATCAAGACTGCCGAAATCAACGAACTCAAAGACGTAGACTTGTTGAGCCGCAGTTGTCCGGTGCGATACATCATCACGGTCAACGCGCTGAAAGAAGGTTGGGATTGCCCGTTTGCCTATGTGCTGGCTTCGCTGGCGAATCGCAATTCGCCGGTTGACGTAGAGCAAATCGTCGGGCGCGTTCTGCGTCAGCCGCACGTCGTTCAGCATCGGCAAGCCGCGTTGAATATGAGTTATGTGTTCACGGCGTCGAACCAGTTTTTGACTACGTTAAACACCATCGTCAAAGGTTTGAATCGCGCAGGCTTCAGCGGACGCGACGTGCGGCAAGCCGAAATACTTAACCCCGTTGCGGTGACTGAGGGCGGATTGGCTTCCGTGCAACCAGAGCTTTTTGCGCCCGTGGCAGCCAGTGACGAAACAAACGCCGCCACCGAGAGTGAAGCCGAAGAAGAAATTGATTTGTCGCGTATTGCGTTGCCGACTGAAAGTTACGACGTAAGTGTTGCAGCGGAAGCTGGCTCAAACGCGGCAACTGTAACCGCAACGACGACGAATCCGATTTTCGTGCAGGCGCTGCAAGCCAACGCTGCTTACGAAGCGCAAATCAACGCCGAAGACCCTGAACCAGTTGTGCCCCAGGAGCTAGCCGACAAAATGAACCGCCACACGATGAAAGAAATTTTTGCCGTTGAGGCTTCACAACTGCGCTTGCCGCAATTCTTCCAAAAAGTCGAAAGCGCGGGCGGTTTTTTCGACGAAGGCGAAGTCCACGTTTTGCTGGAACCCAACGAATTGCTGGAAGACTTTCAGTTAAGCCGCTGTGACATTGATCTCACCTTCGGCGCGCTAGACACAGACGTTTATGCCGTAGATTTAGAAAAGGTCGGCGAAGGCGATTTCCAAGCCAGCTTCAAAAAGCTGGATGCCAAACGGCGCAAGCAACTGAACGAACACATTCTGAGCCTGCCGCCTGAATCGAAACTCAACGCGATTATTCAACGCTTCTGCCAAGTCATCGGCAATATGTATCCGATTGCCGACAAAGAAATTCGTGAATACGTCCGCCGCATTCTGGCGCAAATGGAAACCGAACAATTACACGATTGCCTGGAAAGCGATTTGATTTATGGCGAAAAGATCAAACAGAAGATCAAGGCGCTGGCCGTAATCGAACGCGAGAAACGGTTCATGCAATGGCTCGACACTGACCAATTGCTGGTCAAGCCTCATTACTCTTTGCCGTCCGTGATTGTCCCCGCGAACAATGCGCCTGCCATCACCAAAAGCCTCTATCACACCGAAGGCGCGCTGAACGGCTTTGAGCAACGGCTTGCCAATGAAATCGCCAATCTCGACAACGTTGTTTTCTGGCACAAGAATCTTGAGAGCAAAGGTTTTCACCTGAACGGCTTCATCAATCATTACCCCGATTTCATCGTGCGGTTGCGCAACGGCAAGACTTTGCTGGTCGAAGCCAAAGGTGATGACCGCGACAATTCAGACTCAGCGCGCAAGCTCAAGCTCGGCCAACTGTGGGCAGGCAAAGCTGGCAACGAATATCGCTATCTGATGATTTTCGATAACAATCGTATGGAAGGCGCGCATCGGCTGACAGAAGGCATTGAGCGCATTCGGCAACTATAAGCCGGATGTTGGTAGGGCAATTTACTAACCTGCCTTATACATTGTGTGGTTATTCGCTTTCGCTGATGCGCGGCAGGCTGGTGATGTCAGCGCCTAGCACTTGCGCAGAATGAACCTGCCACTGCGTATCGTTCGGGGCAGGGAAGTCGCTGCGAAAATGCCCGCCGCGGCTTTCGGTGCGCCACAGCGCAGCGCGCGCCATCAGCAGAGCCAGTTGCGCAAAATTGCGCGTGCGGTCATTTACGTTTTCAGCCGCGAGCTTTTCGAGTTCAGCCACAGCGGATTGCAATTCGTCGGCGTGGCGAATCAAGCCGACTTTCCACCACATCAATTCCTGCACACGCGCTTTGGTGCGTTGATCTAAACGCCATTGCGCGAGTTCGTATTCCACCGGTTCGGGTTCTTGTTTATCGGGTAAAGGCATTGCATCTTCCAACACGGCGGCTCCCGCACGGGCGCCGAAGACCAAACCTTCCAGCAACGAATTGCTCGCCAGCCGATTCGCGCCATGCACGCCCGTGCAACTGACTTCGCCCGCAGCATACAAGCCCGCGACCGTCGTGCGCCCGTGCGTGTCGGTCTTGACGCCGCCCATCACGTAATGCACCGCCGGACTCACCGGCATCTGATCGCGCGACAAATCCAAACCGTAACGCAGACAGGTTTCGTAAATTCCGGGGAAGCGTTGTTTGACGAAAGCCGCGTCGAGATGCGTGAGGTCAAGAAACATCCATTGCGTATTCGTGCGTTTCATTTCGGCGACCAGCGCGCGCGCCACGATGTCGCGCGGAGCCAGTTCGCCGCGTTCGTCATAATTTTTCGCAAAGGCTTCGCCCGCGTGATTGCGCAAGATCGCGCCTTCGCCGCGTAGCGCCTCTGACAACAAGAAACGCGGCGCATCGGGCAGCGCCAACGCGGTCGGATGAAACTGGACGAATTCCATGTCGCACATCAGCGCGCCCGCCGCATAAGCCATCGCCATGCCGTCACCAGTAGCGACTGAAGGGTTGGTCGTTTGCGCGAAGAGTTGCCCCGCGCCGCCCGTCGCCAGCACGACGGCGCGCGCATACATCTCGCGGCGCATGCTTTCATCCGGGTCAATGAACCGCACGCCGACACAATGTCCATCTTCGACAATCAATCCAACGGTGGCCGCGTGCGCCATCAGTTGAATGTTTGGCTGCTGCTTGGCGTAAGCAATCAGCGAACGCACAATCTCGCGTCCGGTCGAATCGCCGTGCGCGTGCAGAATGCGGCGGCGTGAGTGCGCAGCCTCTTGCGTGAAAGCCAGTTCGCCGCCTTCGCGGTCGAATTGCGCGCCCCATTCGATGAGTTGCGAAATATATTTCGGCCCTTCGGCGACCAGCACGCGCACGGCCTTTTCGTCGCACAGCCCCGCGCCCGCAACCAGCGTGTCGTCAAAGTGCAAATCAATCTGGTCGTCTTCGGCGAGCGCAACCGCTACGCCGCCTTGCGCGTATTCGGTGTTCGACTCATCCAGCCGGTCTTTGGTGAGGACGATGACTTTGCCGTGTTGCGCGAGTTCGACGGCGGCGCGCAAGCCTGCGACGCCGGAGCCGATGACGATGTAATCAGGTGATGACTGAGTCATAAAATAAAGTTCAGCTTGTTTGTGCCGGTTGATCAAATTGCACGCGACGATAAACCTGCGCCACCGTCAGCGTTAAACCGACCGATTGCAAGTGCAGCGTTTCTTCGAGTTCAGTCAGCACTTCGGTTTGCCAGAATGCGTCGCCTTGTCGCCGGAAGATTTCGATGCACACGCGATCTTGCGCGACGAAAACAATTTCTTTCACACTGGGAATACGCTTGTAGGCAGGCAGCTTTTCGTTGCGGTCAATGCGTTCAGTAGTAGGCGAACTGACTTCGACAATCAGCAACGGCTCGCGGCTGTAATAGGGATCGGTGTCATCGCACGCCACGACCACGTCTGGGTAATAAAACAGTGCCTCGCTGACTTGGACTTTCAGGTCAGCGATGAATGGTTCGCACTTTTGCTCGAACAGATGGTCGTCAAGCCGATTAAACAAGTTTCCGGCGATGCGCATGTGCGGTTTGCTCGCGCCTGCCATCGCATAGATTTGCCCATTCACGTATTCGTGCTTGATCGGACTTTCTTTTTCGTAGGCCAGATATTCTTCGACGGTCAGATAAGGTGCAGGTTGTGCAGAAGCCATATTGCGTTCTCCTTTGGTTTATCCGGTTGCCTGTTGCCGCGCCGCCAACTGCCCGCACGCGGCGGAAATGTCCTGTCCGCGTGGGCGACGTAAATAAGCGTCTACGCCGTGGGCGTTGAGCGTTTGCTGAAAGTGCGCGATGCGTTCGGGTGATGAAGCCTGATAAGCCAGCTCGGGCGCGGGGTTGTGCGGAATCAAATTCACTTTGGCGCGCAAGTGATTTTTGTGAATGAGTCGCGCCAGTCGTCGCGCGTCTTCGTCACTGTCGTTTACGCCATCCAGCATCACATATTCAAACGTTAGCCGTTCACGTTCGCGCAGCGGATAAGCCCGCAGCGTCGCCATTAGTTCATCAAGGCCGTAGCGTTTGTTGAGCGGAATCAAGCCGGTGCGCTGTTCGTCGGTCGTACCCGAAAGCGAAATCGCCAAACGCGGCCTGACTTCTTCTAAACTGAACTGTTTGATTTTAGGAATCACGCCTGACGTAGAAATCGTGATGCGGCGCGGCGCAATGCCTAAACCCTTTTCATCGCAGAGCAAACGAATGGCCTTCATCACTTCGTCGTAATTCAAAAAGCTCTCGCCCATACCCATGAAAACTAAATTGGTTCCGTGCGCAGGCGATTGGCCTGCGCCGTAAACTTCGTTGAGGACGAGAATCACTTGGGCGACGATTTCACCGGCGGTCATATTGCGCTTGATGCCGAGTTGGGCGGTCATACAGAACGTGCAGCCTACGGCGCAACCGACCTGGCAACTGATGCAGATAGTGTCGCGGCGCTCTTCGGGCATAAAGACAGCCTCGACTTCCTGCCCGTCGCCGAGTGCAAGCAGGTAACGGCGTGTGCCGTCGGTTGAAATAAATGTCTTGACGATTTGCGTTTCAGTTACCGGCGCATTGGCTGCGAGCTTGTCGCGCAATGGCTTTGACAGGTTCGTCAGGTGCGCGAGTTCGATTACGCGACGCTGATAGAGCGATTGATAAAGCTGTTTGCCGCGAAAGGCCGCTTCGCCGAGGGCTTGCACGTAATCGCAAAGTTCTGTTTCTGTTTTGCCGAGCAGGGTTTCCATACGGTGACGGATAGTAACATAAGGCTGTGTGAGGCGCGCTGCGCTATTGCCTATCGCGCGCTGAGGTGTTTAGATAGTCACGTTATTGAGTGCCCCAAAACTTCACGTTTTCGTTCCCGCATTACCACGCAGTTCCACAAATAGTTTCATCGCTTCTGGTGAAGATGGCTTCGTGCCTGAGTTTTTTCAGGCGGATGCTTCCATCGCATTGGAAGGTTTTGGCATGTAAAAAAGCCAGAACGCGACAGCCCTGCAAAAAGCGTAGCGTTCTGGCTCCTAGACAATTTCGGCTCGGCGAATAACCGATTGGTCGTTTCGTTTTGCCTTCGTCCACGTCTATGGACGCGGGCAAAGCGCATTTGGTTTAAGAAAAATTTCGCCAGAGCTTTTTTTTTCAAAAATCAGGAGCTTCCCCCTTGTCGCACCTTGAGAATGTATTGCGCCGACCTGCTTACCGGTTCGGCTTGTTGTTTGTACTTTCAGCATTGTTGCTCTTTGCCAATTTGCATCGCGGTGATTTGGCTGGTTATGACGACGCGGTTTATGCGCACGAAGGCAAACAGATGCTCGCGCGCGGCGACTGGTTAAACGTTTGGCTGAACGACAAACTCGATTTCGATAAACCGCCGCTGTTCATCTGGCTCGAAGCCGCTTCGTTCTGGCTGTTAGGCGTGAATGATTTCGCGGCGAAATTTCCGGCGGCGCTGCTAGGACTGGCGACGATTGCGCTGGTCTATCACTTCGCGCGGCAATTGACGACGAACGAATGGCTGCCTGTGTGGGCGATGCTCGTGATGGCGACGACGCAATACTTCGTCAAGTACGCGATGCACTCGATGACCGACGTGCCGTTCACGTTCTTTTTCACCCTGGCGCTGTGGGCTTATTGGCAGGGATTACGCAAGTCGCGCAACTATTGGCTGTTGTGCGGACTGGCGATTGCACTGGCGGCGTTGACTCGTTCGCATTTGGGTTGGCTGCCGCTGCTGATTTGCGGCGCACATCTGATCTTGGCGCAGCCTCGTACTGTCTGGCGTGCGCCGGCTTTGTGGATCGGATTTATCGTTGCGTTGGCCTTGCCGCTGGCGTGGTTTGGCTTGCAGTTTTATTGGCACGGCGAAGCCTTTCTCGCGCATCACTTCGCTTATACGTTTGAAAACGCGCGCTCCATCGAGGCTGCTCGCAGTTGGCGTGTGTTGACAGGTTTGGCGCACTATCCGTTTTTGCTGGGCAAACTTTATTGGCCGTGGCTGCCGTGTTTGCTGGGCGGATTATGGCTGGCCGCAAAGCAATTGCGTTCAAGCCAATTCAGCCAATTCAATCGTGAAGCGTTGTGGTTGCTCGTGCTATGGATAGCCGTAACCATCGCGCCCTTCAGCCTGATTCAGCACAAGGTCTTGCGTTACATCCTGCCCACGTTTCCTGCGTTTGCGTTGTTCGCGGCGTTCGCGTTGCAGCAATGGATTCCTGAGCGGTTCAAGTTGCGCGCGTTTGGCACAGCCTGTGCGCTGTTGTTTGTCGGAATCTTGTTTATCACCTTCACCGCCAGCCATCGCCTGCGCGCCGTAGACATGCGGCAACTTGCGGCACAGGTCGAAACCGAATCAGCAGCCGATTATCCGGTGTTGTTATTCGATGGCGGGCAGGCGCGTTGGGATTACCTGCATCAGTTCATCTGGTATTCTGACCGCACTTGCCGGTTGCAAACTCGCTTAGACATTGTGCTATGCCACCTAGAAACCTGTCCGGGCAGAACGGCCTTGCTTGACCGCGACACGTTTCACCAACTCTCGAATGCTTCGTTATCCGTATGCGGCGAATCGGCAAATTTTGTTTGTGTGCGTCACGCAAGTTCGCCTGAAGAAAAAACAAACAACCGTGTTGCGGCACGCGACGCGACGACTGATACTCAGGCTCGAACGACCCATTAACACGACCAATTAAAACGACGATGACTAACACTATTACGAAACCCTTGAGCAGCCTGTCTGTTTTCTATCCGGCTTACAACGACGAAGGTTCGATTCGTTCGCTGGTAGAAAAAACGCTGCAACTGTTGCCGACACTCACCGATGACTTTGAAATCATCGTGGTCAACGACGGCAGCCGCGACAACACGCCCGCTATTTTGGATGAGATGGTGCGCACGTTGCCGCATGTTCGTGTCGTCCATCATCCGGCGAACCGCGGTTACGGCGGCGCGTTGCGTACG
>JANNUY010000057.1:0-5733 GCA_031414155.1 Acidobacteriota bacterium | reverse complement strand
TTTCATTTTGTAGGCGAGCCGGAACATCCTACTACTTGGGGCGCGTTGAAGGCTTATTGGCGGGAAGAGGCAGAGAAGCGGTTGGATAAGGTCAAAGAGGTACTCGATTTTTAACGTCATTTAGAACGGCTAGAAAAACGAAAGGGAGCGTCACTGACGCTCCCTTTCGTTTTTCTGCTTTGCACTTTTACTTTAGAAGTTGATGCCCAAGATGAAATGGACAACACGCGGCGAACCACGTTGTGTGCTGATTCTGCCAAAGTTGGCAGTATCGAAAGCGGTTATATCGCCAAAAGCAAAATTGGCTTGGTTGAAAGCATTATAAAACGTCGCTTTGAATTCCATATCTGCACGTTCAAAGAATTTCGTTCGTTTGCTCAGACTGAAATCCCATTGCGTGAATGACGGCCCGGTGATGTTATTACGCGGGAAGTTGCCGAAAGTCCCTGGCGCAGGTGCTTCCAGCAAACCTGACTTCAACGTTGCTCCGGTAGCCTGACCGCTGGTATTGGTCGTCACGTTAAGCAAGCTGGGGTTGATGAAAAATACACCTGAAGCAGTTTTGTAAATACGCGCGTTATTGCGGAAATTATCAAACGTGCTCCCCGCTGCTAATTGCGCTGGATTAAGCGTTGTGTTGAATTGATTAAACGTCGAGCGACTTGAGAAGACGCCCAGCGGCGGCCCTGATTGCCAGTTGATAATGCCGCCCCAATTCCAGCCTTCAGTCGCTTTGCGGACGAGAGGATTGCCGCCATTGAGCCAGCGACGCCCCGCGCCAAACGGCAATTCATAAATAAAATTAGCAATAAACCGATGGGTTTGATCGAAACTCGCCCGATGCCGATCCAAGCGAATGTCGCGGAAGGTACGATACGATTCCAGCGTACTCTGACCACCTTCACTGTCGGTGATCGCTTTGCTGAAAGTATAACTGCCCTGCAACATCAACCCTTTCGACATACGACGGCGAACTTCCGTTTGCAGTGAGTGGTAGTTGGAAAACGAGCCGTTGGTCAGCGCCTGAGAGAACGAAGCGTTCGGATTGGTAAGGAAGAAGTTGGGTGACGGCTGACCGTTGAAGGTCAAATTCGCCCGATTGGCGCGGTATACAGGGCTATTTGCCAACGTAAATGCCATCGCACCGACGTTGTTGTTCGTCAGATTATTGATGAGTGTTGCGTTAGTGAAGCCATTTGCGGCGGTGAGTCCGGTGAACAAGGTATTGAAAATTGGCAAGGCCACTGTCCCCGCTGCGCCCGCTGCGAAACTAGAGCCGCCATTGGCCGTCAGGTTCCGTTGAGCATTAAGGAATTCGCGCAAGAAGCCGTTCTCAAAAATGTTTACTTCGTTGTAATTGATCGCGCGGTAAATCTTGACTGCGTGGTTGCCGACGTAGCGCATTTCAAACGCCGTATTGGGGGCGATTTCACGTTCAATGCCAAAAGACCATTGTTGAACATAAGGAACTCGCAGGTTCGGATCGAACGTCCACAATCCGTTATTGTTATTGATCGCCAAATTCGCCGCATCAGTGATTGGAATGGTGAAGTTCGGCGTCGTCAGGGCTACGCCCGCTCCTGTCAGCACTCCAACAGGGACGTTGTTGGCAGCCGTTTGGATCAAGCCAGGATTGGTCGTCCCTGTACCAAGCGCATTACTCACGACGGTGAAGCCATCTTGCAAATAGCTGATTGAGTAGCCTGCGCGAATTGAGCTTTTGCCTTCAGCACCAAACAGCCAACGCATCGGCCCCTTCTCAAAGTTCGGCGAGTAAGCAATACCGAGGAATGGAGCGAAGTTATTCCAATCGTTGTTAAAGAGCTTCTTGCCAGTCTTACCATTCACAAAATCAATTGAAGTCGTAGCTTGCCCCTGCCGCGTGCCCGGATTGAATAAGTTGTTTCGTCCCGAAATACCAAACAATCCATCCAGCCCGCCGACGGGTTGAATGGCGAGGCCATTGACTTCGTAAGGCACGCCCTGAAACTCATGACGCACGCCGTAACTAAGCGTGAAGTTGCGGCGAACACGCCATTGATCCTGAAAGTAGAGGCTCGTCATACGCTGTTTGAAATCACGCTGACGCGTCGCTCCTGGTACGAATCCAGAGGACGGACTAGAAACATTGAAAGTGGCAGCGGCGTTGCCGAGCAATCCCGCTACTAAACGGTAAACAGTCCGCCCGCGATCAGCAATACCAGTTCCGGTGGCACCCGTTGGCAAATTCGGAAACTCAGTATTGAGGATTCCATCTGGATTTGCTGCGTTTGTGCCGATAGTGATGGTTGGGTTAATTCCTGTGTCATTAAAGGTAATGGCCGTGATGGATTGCACATCGCCACCGAAACGGAAAGTGTGTGCTCCGCTGACCAAAGAGAAGTTATCAATGTACTGGTAGACCAGCGTGTTTCGGCCTTGCGACATGAACGTGTTGTCAACACTGCTAACCCCGCTTAACACGACGAATGGTGCAGTCGGTAGCGAATCGCGGATAAACCCTACCGGCGCGCGCTGGTGACCGACCCGCACTTCATTAGTCATGCGCGAGCCAAAGGTCGAATGGATAGCTGCCGTTGCTAGCGTACGTGCGGAAGACTGAACGACATTCGCTCCACCAGGAAAAGGCGACTCAAGCGAATTGAAGGTATCAGGCGTGAGCAAAAAGTCGGCGCGGTTGTATACGACTTCCAGCTTGTGCGAGCCGATGCGCGAGTTTTCCAATAACTGCTGATCGAAGCGCGCTACAAACTTGTCATTTGGGCTGGAACCGCCCACGTTGAAACGATAGCCAGCGGTATTCAGGCCATCGCCCACCAGCGTGTTATTGGGCAACGGCATAGCGTTGAGTTGTGCCGCCGTAATCTGGTTGAGCGCACCAAAAGTTCCGATCGAAAGCAGGTTTAGCGACTCCTGTTGTCCGTTGGCTCCGGCGTAACGATAAATGCCGCGCCGCGCTTGTTCGGTCAATACTGTTCGGTTGCGTGTGACGGTGAAAGGTTCGCGGAAACCTTCATAAGAAAAGAACCAGAAGCTTTTATTGCGACCATCATAAGCAACCGGACCGAACAATTTTTCAGGCAGCCAGAGCGGGCCGCCGATGGTGCCGCCAAAGAAATTTTGCCGCTGCACCTGACGGGGCGTTCCGACTGAATTATTGAAAAATGTGTTAGCGTTCAGCGCATCGTTGCGGTGCTGCCAGAAAACGCCGCCATTAAATTGGTTGGTACCCGACTTGGTAACCATGCGAACTTGTGCCACGCCACGACCAGAGTCTGAGCCGATAGTGCCAACCGAAACACTGAATTCGCTGGTCGAATTGAGCGAAGGGGAGCTTAAGGCAAAGAAAGAACTGGTCTTCACGAAATTATCCATGGCGTTGACGCCGTCTTGGGTGACGTTAGTTGCGCTACCACGTAAGCCGCCGACGCTGGCGTTGCGCGTGTCGTCACCTGTAACGGCAATGCCAGCTTGCAGCCGAGCCAAATCCATCGGATTACGGCCCGCCAGCGGCAAGTCACGCACCTGGCGCGTACTGATAACATTGGTCAACGTCGCATTAGTGGTATTGATAACTTCCTGTACGTCGCCGCTGATGACGACAGCTTCGCTGACCTGTCCAACCTCAAGCGTCATGGCAATTTTTGCCGCGGTGCCCACTTCAACCAAGATGTCTTGCGCTTGCGTGCGTTTGAAGCCCGTAGCCTCAATCGTGACAGTGAATTGACCGAGTGGAACTGACGCAAAGGTAAAACCTCCTTGCGCATCGGTTGTGGTGCCGAACTCTTCGCCGGTAGCGACATGTTTGGCTGTAACTTTTGCACCGCTAAGCGCCCCGCCATTGGAATCGTTGATCAGCCCACTCAGGCTGCCCCGCGTTTGTCCGAAAACCGTTGTACTCAACAAAGTGCAAACCACCATCAGCCCCAGCATTGCTAGAAGTGAGAGGGAGTATTTTTTCATCGTTTTCTCCATTAGGTTGTTAGGTGAACCAAAAACCGCCGCTCAACGCAGATGTCACGTAACGCTACGCGATCCAATATTCTTTATAGTGTTGCTGTTGAATGAGGCGGTTCCGAAAAATCCTGGAACAGATAAAGTGCAATTGATTGTAAGCAAGCAAACCCTATTCCTGCAATCTGTAAAGAAATAAATGCTGAAATATATGAGCTTAGGGGAAATATCCAGCAGGTGAGGGGCTGAATCCATTCACCTTTTTGGATGCCATGCAAATCTGTCAAGTTTTTAAGATAGCAGAGCCATAAACCGCCTTAGCGTTTCCGAATCTTACGGGCTTTCAGAACTTCTGCGGTATGCATCGGCGTAGAATGGTTCAAAACGGTATGAGCAATAGTGATGAGCATCTGGTCTTCGCGTCCGCGAAAGCGTCCGGTGAGGGGCTGGTCGCCGGTTTGGGTGACGACGCCTGCGCGTACCCAGTTCCAGAATTGCTTTTGCGTAATCCAGTATTCCTTGCTGTCGTTGCTAATGATGAGGGCGGTCTTTTTTACGTGCATAGGTTTAATGGGAAGAAATCTCAAACTGATGGGCCGGATTTTGGCATGCGAGCGATAAGGCGGCAACCAGACAAAAGGTAAGGGGCGAACTTGCGATTCGCACCTTACCCCGTGTGTTGGGTTAGTTCTGTTCGTTTTTGCGAAGCTCAACGTAAGGCTGTAACTCGCGCATCATCTGCGAAAACTCTTCAAAGCGCAGCGATTGTGGGCCGTCTGACCAGGCTTCTTCGGGCTTGGGATGGACTTCGGTCATTAGACCGTCAGCGCCAACGGCGATAGCAGCTTTGGCAAGCGGTTTGACGAGGCTGCGTTTGCCGGTGCCGTGGCTGGGGTCCACGATGATGGGCAAGTGGCTCAGTTCGTTGATGACGGGGACGGCAGACAAATCCAGCGTATTGCGCGTCGCCGTTTCAAACGTGCGAATGCCGCGTTCGCACAAAATAACGTCGGGGTTGCCGTGCGCCACAACGTATTCCGCCGAAAGCAAAAACTCTCTGATGGTTGCTGATAAGCCGCGTTTGAGCATGACCGGTTTGCCAATCGTGCCAAGTTTTTTTAGCAGTGCGAAATTTTGCATGTTGCGCGCGCCGATTTGCAGTATGTCGGCGTATTGGGCCACGAGGTCTACGTCGTCGCTGTCGAGGACTTCGGTGATGACTTTGAGGCCGGTCTTTTCGCGGGCTTCAGCAAGCAGCTTCAAGCCCTCTTCGGCCATGCCTTGAAATTCATAAGGCGAAGTGCGCGGTTTATAAGCGCCGCCACGCAAGAGATGCGCGCCTTGTTTGGCTACGTGTTCGGCGGTCGAGAGCAATTGTTCGCGGCCTTCGACCGAACAGGGGCCAGCCATTACGACAAAGCTGCCGTCGCCGATGGACACATCACCGATCTTGATGACGGATTTTTCTTTGCGGACTTCTTTGCTGACCAGTTTGAAGGGTTGCAGGATGGGGAAAGCATCTTCCACACCATCGGCAGACTTGATGTGTTCGATGTTCTCTTTTTTATCACCTGGGCCGACGGCGGCGATGACGGTGCGTTCGGTGCCTTGAATTACGTGCGGCGTGTAGCCGTACTCTTTGATCCGGTCACAGATGTGTTGAATCTGCGATTCGGAAGCGTTGGGTTGCATTGCGACGATCATTGGTTTTGGTAGCTCCTGTAAGTTGGTTAAAAGAAAAACGTAACAGGGCTAACGCGGAAATTCACCACCGAGACA
>JANNUY010000056.1:0-1253 GCA_031414155.1 Acidobacteriota bacterium | reverse complement strand
CCTCGTTGCCGCCGAAGCTGGTCTTGGCAACCGTGATGTTGCAAAACTCGTAACCGTTCGGCCCCACCGCATTCAATTCTTTTTCCATCGTCGAAGTGCGGTTGGTCGCTTGCAGCTTATAACCATACTTGACGTTCGGCGTGTCGGGCTGGCGTTCCATAATCACAACAACTTCGCGTCCGCCGAAAGTGGATTCGTAAATTGTCTGGCCGACGTAACTGAAACCCTGCGCGCCCGCGTCGTTGAGTTCTTTTTCCATCGTCGAAGTCTTGCGCGTAGCGAGCAGCTTGTATTCATACCGAACGCCTTTGGCATTCGCGTTTTTTTGCATAATCGCAACGATTTCGTTGCCGCCCATGGTTTCTCCGCCCATCGTGCCGACGAACTTGAAACCTTGCGCGGCGACGTCGTTCATTTCTTTTTCCATCGTGCTGGTTTTATTGGTCGCCAGCAATTTGTAATTCAACGCATCGGCGATATTTGCCACGCTCATCAGCCAACTCAACGAGCCGATCATTAAACACGTCAACATAGTTTTTTTCTCCGGGAAGCAGGCGCACGGAAGCGCGCCGGTAAATGGTTATTCAAAGGGTGAGCGGATTATACACAAGCGAACGCTTTACGCTGCGGGGCTGAAATGTGCGGCGGCGCGTTCGGCGATTTCTTCGGGCGTGAGGTCTTCGATATGCGAAGCGAGCCACCACACAATACCGAACGGATCGCGGATGCCGCCTTCGCGGTTGCCATAAAATTGGTCAGTGAGCGGGCTAACGACGGTCGCACCTGCTGCCAATGCGTTGGCATGCACGGCGTCAACATCTTCGACATAAACATAAATGCTCACGGGCGGCAGGCCGGGTGAACTCTCGGCGATTTCGTGTTGGCCGATCATCAGCTTTGACGTACCGATTTGCAGTTCGGCGTTGAGGAATGGTCCGTCCGGTACGGCGTCGAGATTGTGAACGGTCGCGCCCAAGGCTTGTTGATAAAACGCGACAGCGGCGCGTCCGTCACTGACCATCAGATAGGGCGTGAGCGTATGAAAGCCTGCGGGAATTGCACTCGTAGCTTTAGTCATAATTTCACCTCAATAGGTTTTGACGAATACTTCACGCTCTTCGCCCAGATCGCGGGCGGCGGGCGTGATGATGGTTTTAGCGTTTACGTAAATTTTTTGGTTTTGCGCAGAAGCCTGTCGCACGTCTTCTTCGCATACGAACGCGACAGCTTGCGGCTTGGGCTTTTCAGCTTTT
>JANNUY010000055.1:0-5618 GCA_031414155.1 Acidobacteriota bacterium | reverse complement strand
CCGAATTGCATCATCATCGTCGTGTCGAATCCGCTCGACGCGATGACGCAGGTCGCGTTCAAAAAAGCGGGCTTCCCGAAAAACCGCGTGTTGGGTATGGCGGGCGTGCTGGATTCAGCGCGCATGCGCACTTTCATCGCGCAGGAGCTTAACGTTTCGGTCGAAGACGTGACGGCATTCGTATTGGGCGGACACGGCGACACGATGGTTCCGTTGCCGCGTTACTCGACGGTTGCGGGCATTCCGATCACGGAGCTTTTGCCGAAAGAGCGTGTTGACGCAATCACTGCGCGGACGGCGAATGGCGGCGCAGAAATCGTGAGCTTGCTCAAGACGGGTTCGGCTTATTACGCCCCCTCGGCGGCGGCGGTCGAGATGGTCGAGTGCATCATCAAAGACAAGAAACGCATTCTGCCCTGCGCCGTGTTGCTCGAAGGCGAATATGGCATCAATAATCTTTTCGTCGGCGTGCCGTGCAAGATCGGCGCGAATGGCGTCGAAGAAATAATTCAAATCAATCTGACCACCGAAGAGCGCGCCGCTTTGCACAAGTCCGCCGGAGCCGTGCAAGAGTTGATAAACCTGCTAAATCTCTAAGCGCGTGTGGCTGGGTTAGCGTTCACTGGCTGCCGCAGTTTTGCTTCCCCGATACGAGGCGAGCAAAGCTGCGGCAGTCGCGTTTTGTCGGATGGCCATAAAAATTATGACGGAAGAAAAAGAAGTAAGCGCAAAAGATCGAGTCATCGGCGAACTTAAAGCGCTCGAATACGAGATGACCGTCGAATTGCCGAAGATTTTGCGGACGGCGGCTTCGCTCGGCGACTTGTCAGAAAACTCTGAATACAAGATGGCGCGCGAGCGGCAAGATTATGTCAGGGCGCGCGTCTTTCAGATGCGCGAACAAGTGGCGAAGCTGGCGGCGATTGATACGACCCGCTTGCCGCACGACCGTGCGTCTTATGGCTCGACGCTCACGCTCAAAGATTTGAATCGCGGCGAAGAAATCACCTATCGTTTGGTTTCGCCGGAAGAGTCGGATTATGAAAAAGGTTTGATCTCGACTGCTTCGCCCATCGGTAAGAGCCTGCTCAACAAAGAGGAAGGCGATGAAGTGCGCGTGCTAACGCCCAACGGCGTGCGCAATTTTGAAATCATCACGCTCAAGACGATTCACGATCAGGACTAAAAGTGGCACAGGCTGAAGCCTGCGCTACTTCTCAAGCGCGCGGGTGCAGTGTTAGACTGCACCCCAATTTTCAATCGGGAGTTCATCAAAAACATTGGCTGCGAAGTTGCCTATTCTCCGACGCTTGCTGACAGTGCTGTTGTTAGGCGCGGTCTTTTTATTTAGCAGCGGACTCGTGCTGTATTTCGCCTTGCGTGGTCGCACCGTGCAAGTGCCGAATATAGTCGGCAAGGCCGAAGCCGACGCGACCGATGCGCTGGAAGATTTTGGCTTGCGGATGGCCGTCCGTAATCGTTCGCACAGCGAGCAATACGCGACCAACGCGGTGATTGAACAGCTTCCCGCACCCGGCACAGTCGTGAAAACCGGACAGCAGGTGCGCGTCGTATTAAGTTTAGGCGCACCACCCGCGCCCGCGCGCAAATAGCGTTGCAAGCAAGCAGAAGGGTTGGCGTTCATCGCATTAGCCAACTCGCTGAACGAATTTAACTCTAAAGATGATTGAACTTGCACCATCCATTTTGTCGGCGGATTTCACACGGCTGGGCGAACAAATTGCCCTCGTCGAATCGGCTGGCGCGCAGATAGTTCACGTAGACGTGATGGATGGGCATTTCGTGCCGAACCTGACCATCGGGCCGTTCGTCGTTGAGTGGATTCGCAAAATCACGCGCTTGCCGATTGACGCGCACCTGATGATTGAAACGCCGGATAAGTTCATTGAAGCCTTTGCACACGCCGGAGCCGATATGATTTCGGTGCATCCCGAAGCGACGTATCACTTGCATCGCACCGTTCATTTGATAAAGCAGACAGGGGCGCAAGCGGGCGTCGTGTTGAATCCGGCAACGCCACTCGCCGCGATAGAAGACATCATCAACGACGTAGATTACGTGTTGCTGATGTCAGTCAATCCGGGCTTTGGCGGACAAAAATTCATTCCTGCTTCGTTGGATAAGTTGCGCCGCCTGCGCACTTTAATTGTTGAACGCCGCGCTCACGCGCGCATTGAAATTGACGGTGGCATTTCGCTCGGCAACGTCGCCGAAGTCGTCGCCGCCGGGGCCGAAATTCTGGTCGCTGGATCATCTGTTTTCGGACAGACGGATCCCGCCGCTGCCGCCCGCGCGTTGCTGGCAGCGGCGCAACAGGCCGCGCACGCCGACCGCGTGTTCGCCTAAACCTCAAGTGGAGTTTTTCATGATGAAACGTTTAATCCCCATTTCACTCGCGTTGCTCTTATTGGGCGCGTGTGGTGGCAAAGACAAGGTCAAAAACGATAACGCTTATACGCCGGGCCGCGACAAGGAACTTTATGAGCAGGCCGAGAACAAGCTCAAAAAAGGCCGTTATGACGAAGCGCGCCTGCTTTATAACGTAGTCATCACGACTTATGCCGACAGCGAATATCTGCCGCTCGCTAAACTTTCCATCGCCGATTCGTTTTATCTCGAAGGCGGTTCGAGCAACCTCGAACAAGCCATCGGCGGATATAAAGACTTTGCGCAATACTTCCCTACGCACCCGCTAGCCTGCGCCGTCAAACTCAAGATCGCGCATTCGCACATGCGCCAGATGAATGCTTATAACCGCGACTGGACGCCGGCGAAAAAAGCCGAGTTCCAACTCAAGGCGACTGAACTCTCTTGCAAGAATTCGCCGCTATATGCGCAGATCGTGCAAAACTTGGGAGAAGTAGGCCAGATTCTCGGTTTGCACGAACGCGACATCGCCAATTTTTATATGGGCAATCGCCTGGCTTACAAAGCCGCCGAAGGCCGCTGGCGCGACATCGTGGCGAACTATCCTTCGTTCACTTACCGTGACGAAGCACTCTTCAAACTGGGCGTTGCTTTGATCGAACAGGAACAACCCGAAGAGGCTGCGCAATTTTTCAGCCAACTGGTCGCTGATATTCCGTTGAGCGAATACGCCCCCGAAGCGAAGAAGTACCTTGAGAAACTGGGCAAGCCGATTCCCGAACCGAGCGCTATCGGGAAAGCCAACGCGGCACCTGATCGTCCCGGTCGCGTGGGCCGTGCCAAGCTGATTCTCGGCATGAACGATCTCGAAATTTCGAAAGACGGCGTACTCGTCAGTCGCGAAGGCGACGCCAAAGACGAAGCCGCAGCGGAATTGCAAAAACCGCGCGAAGCCATCGGCGGCCAAAGCGCCGTGCGCGCCAACAGCAAAACGCCAGTGAATACGCCGCAAGTTGAGGTGGCGGCTCCGGCGGCGAGTGCCGTAGAGAATAAAGAAGCCAAGCCGGTGGTCGCGCCTGCTGCTGGTAAAGACGACAAGAAGAAAAAGAAAAAAGGCGGCATCGCAGGCATTTTCAAATAAGCTAACTGTAGAGACGAAAAAAATTGCGTCTCTGCTTGAGCGTTCAACTCAAAACGTAGCGCCGCAAAAATTTACGGCGCTACGTTGATTGATTTCGGAAGACAAAAAGCGGGCGCATCAAGCGTTCGCTTTTTGTCTTTTTGTATTTGTGATAAAACGTCGCCCGTCGCTAAATCACCAAGATCGAAACCCACAATGAACAAGGAGCAACCGTCGTGAGTCACAAGATTCTGCTTGCCGATGACAGCGTAACGGTGCAAAAAATCGTCACTCTCACATTTTCCGACGAAGGCGTAGATGTCGTGCCCGTCAGCACGGGCGATGAGGCCATCAGGCGCTTGCAAACCTTGCGTCCGGCGCTGGTGATGGCGGACGTTTCGATTCCCGGCAAGAACGGTTACGAAGTCTGCGCATATATCAAGAGTCATCCCGAATTGCGTGCTATCCCGGTGATTTTGCTGGTTCCGGCTTTTGAACCTTTTGACGAAGAGCGGGCGGCGCGTGTCGGTGCCGACCATCACCTGACGAAACCGTTTCAATCCATTCGCACACTGATTGCGACCGTAAAAAGTTTGATCGAACCTGAGATACGACCTGCGGCAGAAGCGGTAGAGATCGGATGGCCGCAGACTGATTCTCCTGTCAGGAACGGTACATTGCGCGACACGGGAGACATTCTCGACGAAGTGCTGGCGCAAGATAACCAAGCAGTGCTGTCGGCGAAAGAACCCGACACGGGCGACCTTGATGAAGAAGGCACTGAAAAGCTTTCGCCGCCTGAACCGTTCATCGCTCCGCGTAACACAGCCAAATTACCTATAGCTGAAGCCGCGCCTGTGATGGCTGCATCTGGGCCGACATTTGGGCCGACGAGTTACGCCGCGCATTGGCCCACGCACTCTGATGACGATATTCTTGAACTCGACGATGTGTGGGTGCCGCTCACGCCTGCGCCTGCCTCTGCTTTGATGGTGAAGCCCGCGCCAGTTACGGTGATGAATGCTTTGGGTTCGATTACGCAATCGGTCAAAGTTACTGCGCTCGAAACCGTTACGACGATTCCGCCTAGCGTCATTGACGACATCGTTAATCGCGTTGCCACACAGGTCACTTCGCAAATCTCACAACAACTGCAACAGTTCGCCACGCGCCTTTCACAAGACATCATTACGCAGCTTAGTGGGCAACTCAGCGCGCCACTCAATAACAACTCGCTCCCCAACCTCACGATGCCGCCGCCCGTTACGCCCAAGCGCGAAACCGATTCGTTGCTTGATCTCTAAAAGCCTGAGAGGGACGCGGCACGATGGCTTCACTCATTCAACACTGTCGGCCACCACTGGTGATCGCGCATAGAGGCGCGTCAGCCGATGAACCCGAAAACACCTTGCGAGCTTTTCAACGCGCCATCGAACAAGGCGCGCAGATGATCGAACTTGATCTCGATCAATCGGTAGACGGTCACGTCATCGTGATGCACGACGCTACGTTGGAACGCACGACGAACCTGCGCGGACGTGTGGCTGAAATGCCGTTGGCAGAGATTCGCAAGGCCGACGCGGGCAAGGGCGAACGTGTGCCTACGCTGGACGAAGTGCTTGATCTGACGTTGGGCAAGGTGCGGCTTTATCTCGAAATCAAAGAAGCGCGAGCGGCTGCGAATACGCTGAAGGCAATTCGCGCGCGCGGTTGCGAAGCCGATGTGATGTTGGCTTCGTTCGATTTGGCGTTGATGAAACAGCTTGGCGAAGAAGTGAAAGACATCGAGTTGGGATTGATTTTGGGTACGCCGTCACTCGACCCGCGCGTGCGTTGGCGCGAAGCGTTCCCGTGGCGCGCGTTCGTTTCATATAACTATCAGGTGCTATGCATGCAGGTTGAGCTTTGTTTTGGTTATCTGGCGCGCGGCAAGGTGGCGGCAGGGAAGCGGCTTTATGTTTGGACGGCGGATGAAGAGCGGCAGTACGCGCAGATGAGTGAAATGGGAGTGGATGGCATCGTGACCAATCGGCCTGCGAAGCTGAAGTCATGGTTGGCAGTACGGGGAGCGTGAGCGCAATGAGATAAAGGCAAGCACTTTGCCTTTATC
>JANNUY010000054.1:0-13525 GCA_031414155.1 Acidobacteriota bacterium | reverse complement strand
CGTTTCAGCCGTACGATTCGCGTCGCCTTGTTTCAACAACTCCGACCAGTTTTCTACTTTGGGTTCAGCAGGCTTGGCGCTATTGGTGGCGGCGACGGGCGCTGGTTTGAAGCTCGCGCCCGCGAGGTTGCCTTTGATCTTGATGTTGTAAGAACCGCTCTTGTTGGCCGAAGGCGCGTTGATTCGCAAGAGAATGGTTTGTTTGCCCTCAATGCGGCACCTGGCTTCGCGTCGCTCGGTGCCACCGGGCGTAGCCGAAGACACATCGAGTTTGAACAACGGCGCGTAACTCGTGTCCAACACTTCGATTTCAAGCAATGCCAAGTCGGCGACGCTCGACACGGTGACAGTAAATTCCAGCGTGCCCGAAGCCTCGGCGCTGTAATAAGTCTCAACGCGCGTGCCCGGACGCAACGCGCCTTTCAATTCCGTACCTGGCAACGGCAATGGATTCGCGCGGTCTTGCGCGAGGGCTGCGCCACTCAATAAAACCAATAACAATGAGATGAAACGAATGCGACTCGTAACTGACATATTGACCTCCTGATGTATTGCGTCAGCCACGCAAGGGGAGCTGCGAGACGCTGAAAGTTTGCCACGGGGAACACGGGGAAAAACAGGGGGAGAAAACCAATGGGTGTTTAAGTCTTGAAATAACCACACGCATTTCAACACCCAAACCATCCCCAAAAATCCCCGTGTTCCCCGTGGCTAAATTACTTCTTCACTTTGTCTTTTACCTTCGCCGGTTGCGAGCCGGTGTATTTGCCCACCGCGCTCACGTCGTCAATTTCGGTGATGACGACTTCGCCGATTTTGTCTGACAGCACGCGCAAGACCTTGCCGGTTTCAGGGTCTTTGACCTCTTTGATTGGACGTTCGACCGTGAACTTGTCGCCGACTTTGACGCCCGCGTTTTTGCCGATGTTGAGAATGATGAGCGAACCCGCGACTTCGGCAACCATGCCTTCGGCGGCTTTGGCCGGAGCGGCGGCGGGCAAGCTCGAAGCCTTGCTTTCGAGTTGCGCTGAGATTTGTCCGACGGCGGAATAAACCGCTTCGCCGATGATCGTTTCGGCAAAGTTGCTCGAACTCATGTCGCGTGCGCCTGCGCCGACGGCGTCACCGATGATGCCGCCTCCGCCTGAGACCGAAGCACTCTCGCGTTTCGATTCGCCGCGCGCATCACCTGCGTAAAAGATTTCTGCCGTGGTGCTGTTGATCATTCGATAGTTGATGCCAACGACGGCTTTGGCTTTGTTGCGTCCGACGCGCATGCCGCCGATGCCTGGAATGCCACCCGGCAAGCGCACCCCAGCCGCACCGCCTGCGGCTTTCGAGCTATCGTCACGGCCAAACGAATTGATGCTGCCGACGATGATGATGTCTACGCCCAGTATCTTGCCGATCTTGGCGGCGGTCGCTTCGTCCACACGCCCGCTCTTGCCGAAGTTTTGTTCGGCCATAATCTTGTCGAGTTGTTTGCGCTCAATCACGCTGTAAGCCCCGCCTTGCACGAGTTTGGTGACGAGCAAGTCGGCAATGCCTTTGCCTACGTCCTGATTGCTGCCGAAGTATTGATGAACGCTGCCTGACACAGTCGCGTAATCGAAATCAAAAACCGCGATGCGGCGTTTGTCTTGCGCAATGACGGTGACGGCCAAAGCCAACGTCAATAATAAACTGGTGATGAAGTTACGTTGCATAAAATGATCCTCCCAAAAAAACACAATCCGCCCGACTCGCTTTGTTCGGAGAGCAATGACGCATGGGGAGCTTCCAATCAAAGGAACGTAGCGGATGTTAGGTAATCGAATTCTGGTGAAACCGCAGCTTGATACTTCCAAGCTGGGCAAATCGTAGTTGAGACGCCCCTCGCGCGCAATGTTTGCGCGTAAGTCTTGGCGGCTGAACCCCGCCGGTCTAAGCCTTGGCGGCTGAACCCAGCCGGTTGCGCTTGCCGATCAGGTCTTCGACGAACTTTTTATTGCGCGTGAAATCGCCCGCGATGTTTTTGCTGGGGCACGAAGTTTCAAGTTGCGCCCATTGATCGAAGCCAATATCAGCCAGCACATCAATCACGGCGGGGAAGTTGATGATGCCGCCTTCGCCCAGGTATTTTTCCCACGGCGTTTCTTTCAAGTGCATTTCGCAAATGCGGCTCTTGCCCAGCCAGCGAATCTCTTCGACGACGTTGTAACCTTCCTTCGACGAATTGCCTACGTCGTAATAGGTTTTGACGGCAGATGATTTGCTGCGCTCCATAATGGCGACGTTCTCTTTGGCTGAGATGGTGTTTTCCAAACCAAGAATCACGCCAAGCTTTTCAGCAGCAGGCGCTACGTTGCGCATGATGTCGGCAACGCGGTCTTGTTCGGCTTGTTGCTTTATCGCCCACTTGCCGAAGAACGGCACGAGAATCACTTTCACGCCCAACGCCTTCGCAATCGGAATGCACTCGGCCAGCCACTTTTCACCAAGCGGATCAGATTTCAAGCCGTTGGTGTGCATGATTTCAAGGCACAGCGAAGTGATCGCCACGCCTTGTTTTTTCGCTTCGTCCAAATACTGTTTTTGCAACGCGGGCGAACTCAGCGGCAACGACGTAATCGTCTCGCCCTTCGGCGCGTGGCCGATGCTGATTTGTACGCCGGGGAAGCCGATCTGTTTGGTCAGCGCAACTGCATCGAGCTTGCCTTCTTTTTGCAGGCTCCAATCGGGCGCAGCTAATTTGAATTTCACGCCCTTGGCGGCGGCATAAGCAGCGAGCGATTCCGTGGAAGTTAAAGCGAGCGCAGCGGCTCCGGTTTGCAAAAAGGTACGGCGCGTTTGGTTCCCCGTTTGGTTCATGAATATGTGCCTCTTCTTTTTAGGTGGTAACGACATTGCGGCGGCAACGCAGGTGCATTGCCGCCGCAAGTGTCGGATGTTTAATCAAAAACCGTCAATACTGCTTTGAGCGATTAGACTTCCTGTTCCGCAGACAACGGAATCGCGGAGGGTTTGCGCCACGCTCGCCAGGCTTCGCCGAAACTGGCTTTCGTCAGTTTCGTAATTGTGCGGCGGTTTTGCCAAACGACTTTCAGCCAATCAAAGCGCCCCATTTGCGGGAAGTAAATGCCGCGAAAACTCAGCCGTCCGATGAACATGCTGATGCGCACCCAGAGCGGTTTATCGGCTAGCGCATCTACCGCGCGTTCAATCGCTTCGGGGCTGTATGAATCAGTCCACGCTTGAAAGACTTCGTTTTGCGCGTCTTCAACCGTAATTTTCAACGGCGTATGCGCC
This sequence comes from Acidobacteriota bacterium, assembly GCA_031414155.1. Taxonomy (GTDB): domain Bacteria; phylum Acidobacteriota; class Blastocatellia; order RBC074; family RBC074; genus JACPYM01. The sequence continues at coordinate 10,237 of JANNUY010000054.1, read as the reverse complement.
ATCTTGTAAGGCGCGAAATCCAGCCAGTGTTTAGGCCGCGTCAAGCGGTCAGCCTTGAGCAAGCGCGCATACAACGGGGTCGAAGGAAACGGCGTCAACTGGCCGAACACGGGCAAGCCCGGCGGCCAGTCAGCCATTTGTGCGAGCGTACGGTTCGCCACGCCTACGGTGTCGTTATCCAAGCCGAAAATAAACGAAGTGATAGCGATGATGTTGCGTTGCGCCAGCCGGTTCAGCACGGCTGCATAATCAGCCGGTTTGTTGAAGCTCTTATTCACGTCGGCCAGATTTGCCGGATCAAGCGATTCCATGCCGATGAAAATCCACTTGCCTCCAGCGGCGGCAATCAGGTCAACCAGCTCTTCGTCTTTGAGCAGGTTAGCGCTGATTTGCGCCGTCCAATAAACCTGCGCATTGGCGGCGATGATGTCGCGCAACAGCGATTTGGTGCGCTTGATGTTGATGGCGAAGTTGTCGTCAATGAAAAAGACTGCGGTCTGGCCCTTCTCGCTTTGCGAACGTTTTTTCAGCCGCAGCAGTTCGTTGACGACACAATCGTTGCTGCGAAAGCGAATCGAATCGCCGAAGAAACCCGTCACCGTGCAAAACTCGCAACCATAAGGACAGCCCCGCCCCGATTCGAGCGGCGTAATGCGAAACGAACCCCAACCGCCGCCGACCTTGCTCAAGGGCTTCGACAGAAACTTTGGAATAATGTCGAACTGTTCGAGATTCATGGTTTCCCACGGAATCTGCGGATAAGGCTGCAAGCTGGGTTTGCGCTCTTTGCCGTCTTCGCCCAGCGGTTTGTAAATGTCCTTTAACTCGCCGCGCGCTGCGTCGGCCACAATTTGCGGCCATGTTTCGTCGGCTTCGCCCAGCGCAATGGCATCGGCGTGTTGGGGGCCACCGTCGCGCCCCAACGGTTCGTCGGGCACCTCTGTGACGTGCGGCCCGCCCATCACGACGGGTACGCCGACGGCACGCACGGCGTCAGCCATGCGATAAGCCTTCGCAACCATCCGCGTCATCGCGCCAATGCCGACGAGGCCAATGTTGTTTTCGCGCACGAATCGCGCCAGCCCGGCTTCATCCATCGCCTGGGCATTGCCATCAATCAAGATGACTTCGTGTTCGGGCGGCGTGAGCGATTGCAAAAGAAACATCCAGAGGTGCGGCATAAAATTGCGCGTCACCCCATTGTCAGGGTTGTAGAGAAGTATTTTCAGAAAAAACCTTTCGGTAGCAGGCGAACTTGTTGTTGGAGTGTGGAAATCAGATTAGGAACGCAGGTAGTCTATGCTTTTATGGCTTGCATGACCAATGGAGGGCAAGCGATCCGGTGGAATTAATTTAAGCGGTTGATCATCCAGTTTCAGGCGCGCTCAATCACGACCTTGAACTGGTTTCCGTCGCGATCATCGGTAAACTCAATGCGAGGATGAGTTTTGAGCGCCCAGCGGACTCCGTTTCCCAATCCACGATAAGGCAGCAAGCGCGCGGCGAACGAGGCCAGAATGGGATTGCGAATATTTGAAATCCCGTGCTTGATGTTTTCGATGGTCAGATTATTAGGAAGATGGCCTGGGCTGATGATTTCGACCCGGTTGGCAAAGACAAAGACCCGCACGGGTGCAGAGACGAAATAGTCTCGGTGGATCAGCGCGTTGGCAATCAATTCTTCTAAAGCGACGCGCGCGATTTCAGGCTCACCCGTGGAATTAACTCCCTGATCTCCTTGTTGATGGTGGAGATTTGCCAAAACGAACCCCAAGGTTTTCTGAAACACGTCTGCGAGCTTCCCAGTGATGTCTTGGCTATCCAGATAATGATTTTCGGTTGGCTCGTTACTGGCATATGCGACAGCCTTGACCATGAAAACCGGCAAGCGGAATTGCGGACGCGCGGCAAACAACAGCGCGCCAGCAATGTTCAGTACAGAGTTCTGTGCGAGATTCAGATTTTCGAGCAATTGCGGCAACGGTGTTTCCTGACGCTCCAACGATTCGTTATATTCACGCTGGAAAAAATTGCTGAAGTAAGCCAAATCAAGATCGCCTACGCCCAAGCCATTCGCCGGGAGTTCATCGCCGTGAATCAAGCCAGCGCGCTGAAACATGCGCTGCATTTCTTCCCGCGAAGTCGCCCGTCGTTTATCCGCGCCGCTTTTCACCCAGATGGTTCCGTCCTTACCCATGTAAGGTTTGCTGATACCTGCCGAGACTGCCACCACGAGTACCAACCCATTCGGATGCGCAACATTTTCTGTCTGTGGGTTGATAGGAGGGATGACTTTCTCTGAGGCGACATTTGAAACCAGTTGATTCAACCGCCCAATGTCTGGTGCTGACAAACCGATTACTTGCCCGTTGTCAGCTACTCCAATAAACAGTTGTCCGCCGTCGGCGTTGCTGAAAGCCACCAGTTCAGCCGCGAGCGAGTCCGCATTGCGGAAGTCCTCTTTGAACTGATGGCGACTGTCTTCGCCGCGTCCGATGATTTCGATCAGTTCCGTGGTTTCCATATCTGATAAATCTCTTTGCGTCGTTGAAAGGCTTCCTCGCCGCCTTCCATGATGTTGACGATCTCTTGCTGTATGGCGGCGTTATCAACGCCACCACTACGCAGGGAAATTTGGTCGTCAGTATAGCGGCAGGAAAGCACCTGCTCCGCATCCCCCAGCACGGGGAAATTGGCATTATGGGTGGCGAAGATAAATTGAGTCTTTACCTTCATTTCACAAATCAATTTGATGACGTCCGCATAGATCGTCTGGTTGTCGAGGTCATCTTCAGGCTGGTCAATTATCACCACATCGTTCTCCTGCTGACTGAGTACGAAAAGAATTAGTGCTGAGGCGCGCTGTCCCAGCGAATGTTGCTTCAACTCCTTGCCGCGATACTTAATGGTGAAACGGTTCGGCGGTTGCCAAGTCAGTAGTGTTCCCAGATTGCGTCGAAAGTAATCTTCGAAAATTTCCGGGTTGCTTCCGGCTTTGGCGCGAGTGTCTGCCCATTGTCGCCGCATTTCGCCGAAATCCGCGTAATCTTTGACCAGTATGTCTAAGGTGGCTTCACGAATTTTGCTGCCTTTGAACATTTCCTTCATAAAAGCCAGCATTGTGTTTTTGTCTCCCTTAAATTCAGTTTCCAACGTTAGCGAGGTGTGGTGGGCATTGACTTTTGCAAGCTCGGCTTGCACTTGTTTGAATTCTTGATGCCACAAATCATGCAGCGTCCCTAACTCTCTCCAAAGTTCTTGCTCGACGGCTGTTAGCGTGGCTTGCTGTTTAGCCAGGGCTTCAAGCATTTGAGTCGCTTGTTCAGCCGTTTGACGTAACTTCAGAAAGTCATCGGTCTGAACGGAGGGTTGTCCCTGACTCTTGAGTTCCGCTGCTATCTGCCGCTGGATTTCGGCGAATAATTCTTTTTGCTCTTGTTCCAATTGGATAAAGGCTTCGCGTTTAGCGCGCAAATCTTTCAGGCAAACGGCGCTTATTTCTTCACTGTTTTTGATAGTGGTAAAGGCCGTGAGAAAACGGTCATAGAGTTGGAAGAACTCGACCATAAACGCGGAGTTTTCGGCTGACGCATAACTGCGAATATTATTAACATCGTCTTCGTACGACTGGAGGAATTCCCGCAACCCAACCAGAGAGCGATCTGCCAGTGCAATCGTATCGGTAATTCTTCTCCCATCAGCCTCAAACCCTAACTGCCGCTGAAGTTTTTCCTCTACGCCCAATTTCTTAAACACATTCAGCCGGAACTCTGCGTCGTGTTTCTTGTCTTGATATTCCCTGATCTGATTTTCGCCCTGCGCCAGTTGGTCAAGCCGCTTCACGACAATATCCACCCGTGCCTTTTGCTCTTCAATGCGGCGGCGCACATCTTGCAGCTTCTCGCTGAGTAGCTTTTCGACTAGATCGCGTTCAAAGCCTTCGCCTGAACTTGAAAGGTCTTTTTGTCCAAAGTAAATAGGTTGATGAATGACAGTTTCTCGAATTGAGATACCAGGCTGACGTATGCCATTCACAAAAACATCAGGAGATTGGTTGAGAATGCGCTGCACTTCGAAAGGCTGACCGTGCCGATCCACTGCACGCACAATCACCTTCCCTCCGCTGCCCAACACATGCCGTAACAAGTCTTGCTTGTATTTCTGATCCAGTGCCTTGTCGCCGAAGGGAATATCCAAAGCGTAGCGCAAACATTCCAGAATGGACGACTTCCCACTGCCGCGAATGCCAATTAAACAATTTAATTCAGGTGAAAGGGCAATCTCTTGCCCAGCCAAAGCGCCGCCTTCAAACGCAATGCTGCGGATGTGCGAGTGTGCATAGTTAATGGGTTCAGCCGCCACGCGGTTCTTGTGATCTTGCAACGCATATTTCACCGACTCGAAAGTAAAATCGCCTAGCTTGAGATAGCACGCCTGCCCCTCGCCAATTTTCTCTACAGACTTACAGTCCGAACCTTCCACCTCGGCGGGATACCAATCTCCCAACCATTGCGTCACTTTCACGCGACACTTTTTATCAGGTTTATCGTGCGTGCGAACTTTTTGAAAGCCGAGCGTTCTGCGGCGGAAAAACTCATGATGGCCTAGTTCAGTTAAGCGTCCGCCCTCTAATTCTTCCCATAATCCGCTGTTTTGCTCCACATGCGCGAAAATTAGAAAAAAATGTTTACTGTAGCCTTCCAGCGTTTTGATCGTATCAATCAAGCTCATTGAGCTTCGACCGTTTTCTTGCTCATATTGGCTGGGTGTTTTTCCTTCAAAAGCTATAGTTAAGAATGGATTGATATGGTCATCACCATTCTGAAGCCATTCATCGCTAAAAACGACAATAGTATGAATTCCATTTGCTCCGTCGTTAACTGAAAGTTCGACACCCGGAAGCAAAAAGATTTCCTTTTTCCTCGCCGCTTGGCGCAGGTCTTTGTACTCTTTCACATCAAACTTGTTATGGTTCGCAATTACGCCTATTTGAATTTTGGCGGCGCTCAAACCAGCGACATAGTTAGAAACGAAGTAATTTTCATCGTCAACATAGGTAAACTCTTTGTCAGCTTTGGTGTGCAGGTGAAAATCTGCCCGTATCCAAGCCGCGCCGTGACGAAAGGTCTCAGTTACTTTTTGCCCAGTTACTTCCATTGGTTTCCTATCTATAAATGCTAACGCTTTCGAGGTTGAAATGGAGCAGCGAAGCCCACGCCAAAACCATAACACAACACCGATGTTTACGCTTTCTGGGCAGAAAGCGGCGTGAGCCGACGAGCGAGAAAACAAGCTCTAGCGCAGAGCTTTGCACCTGCGCTAGAGCTGATTTGGCGCGTGATTTGGCTCATCGTTGGGGTTTCACAAACACCGCCGGAACCTGTTTCTCCTGCACCAACTTGTTAAATGCAGGCACGTCGGTCGCTAGCACCTGTTTCAACTTATCTAACTGCGCATTGATCTTGCCGACGAGGTCTTCATAAACGCCAACTTGCTGATCCGTTGGTTGCGCGTCTGCGCCCGCTACGGAACCACCCAATGCCGCGATCTTGTTATTCAACTTGATCGGGTAATTGAGCGGGTCTTGTCCGCTTTGGTTTTTGACTTGATATAGCTCGACTTCGATGGCAGTGAGCTTGTCGTTTAGGGCTTTGGCGGCGTCCACAATCGGTTTCATCTCGGCTTGTCCAGCGACGCGCTTGGCGTATTCATCCGTTTGGCGTTTCACGTCGCGGATGTTGGTGATGGCTTCGCTGGTTTCGCTGAACTTGTCGCGGATTTTCGTCAGCAGGTCGAATTGCTTTTGGAATTCTTCGGTCGTCGTCGGTACGCGGGGGTCTTTGAGGACTTCAAAGGTCTCGCTGATGGATTTGCCGTCTGCGGTGAGTTTGACCTTGTAAGAGCCGGGTACGGCGCGTGGCCCTGACGTATTGCCTGCCCACAAAACCATACCGGGAAATACTGTCGCGTCAGGATAACGCAAGTCCCACGCGAAACGGTTCAAGCCTTTTTCGGCGGGTACGCGCGCGGGGCCGCCTCCGCCACGGCGTCCGCCAGCGGGCGCGTTGGCGTCTGGTTCGGGCGCGCGGCTCGAAAACTTCTTCACCGATTTGTCGGCGGCGTCGAGGATTTCGAGCGTGATGTCGCCTTTGGGTTTGTCTTTCAGATAAAACCAAATCGTAGCTCCCGCAGGCGGATTTTCGCCGATGCTCGCCGCACCGCCTCCACGAAAGCCGCCGCCGGGCATGCGATAAGCCGGTTCGGGATTGAACAGATGAAACTCGGCGGAAGCCAGCTTGTCTTTGCCCCATTTGTTGATCTGATGCAGCGCGCTCAGGTCGTCGAGAATCCAGAAAGAACGGCCTTGCGTAGCGACGACCAAATCTTTGTCGCGTTTGTGAATTGTCAGATCGGTGATGGGTACGACGGGCAGGTTGAGTTGAAAGGATTCCCACGATTCGCCGTCGTTTAACGAAACGTACATGCCGGTCTCAGTGCCTGCGTAAAGCAAGCCGCGTTGATTGGGGTCTTCGCGGATGACGCGCGTGAAGGCGTTGTCGGGAATACCGGTCACAATCTTCTTCCACGTCTTGCCGTAATCGTTCGTCTTGTAAAGATAAGGGTGAAAGTCGTCAGCCTTATACAGCGTCGCGGCGAAATAGGCTGTCGCCCCGTCGTGCGGCGAGGCTTCGATAGAATTGATCTGCGCCCATTCGGGCAAGCCGACTGCGCCTTTAGTTACGTTTTCCCAAATCGGTTTGGGTTCGTGGCCGTTGCGTGTGACTTGTACGAAGCCGTCGTCGCTGCCCGTCCAGATGACACCTTTGGTGACGGGCGATTCGGCTACGGTAAAGATCGTCGAGTAATACTCAACCGACGTGTTGTCTTTGGTGATCGGGCCACCGGACGGGCCTTGTTTGGTTTTGTCATCGCGCGTCAGGTCGCCGCTGATGGCCACCCAGGTTTGGCCTTCGTTGGTGGTTTTGAAAAGCAAGTTGCCGCCGGTGTAAAGCACGTTCGGATCGTGCGGCGAAAACAGAATCGGGAAGTTCCATTGAAAGCGATACTTCATGCCTTCAGCGCCCCAGCCCATCGGATTGTCAGGCCATACGTTTATGTCCCGCGATTGGCCGGTGCGGTGATCCATGCGTTCAAGCAAGCCCCCGTAATTGCCGCCGAAGACGATCATCGAATCTTTCGGCGAAGGCTGCACCCAGCCTGATTCGCTGCCCGCCGTCACGTCCCAATCTTTCTCGGTGATGCCGCCGCCCGTCGTACGCGACGAGATGCGCACGGTCGAGTTGTCCTGCTGCGCGCCATAAACGTGATAGGGAAAATCGTTGTCGGTCGAGACGCGATAAAACTGCGCCGTGGCTTGATCCTGTTCGCTCCAACGGCGTCCGCCGTCGAAGCTCACGTTCGCGCCGCCGTCGTTGGCGGTAATCATCCGGCTCGGGTCGTCAGGCGCAATCCACATATCGTGGTTGTCGCCGTGCGGCGGATTGAGCGTCGAATAGGTTCTGCCGCCGTCAATGGATTTGTGAAAGCCGACATTCAAAACATAGAGGCCATCCACGTTTTTCGGGTCGGCAAAAATGTGGGTGTAATACCACGCGCGTTGGCGCAAATTGCGGTCGGTGCTGACTTTCGTCCAAGTTTTGCCCGCGTCGTTCGAACTGAACACGCCGCCGTCTTCGGCTTCGACACAGGCGTAAACGCGTTCGTTGTTGGCGGGCGAAACCGCGACACCAATGCGTCCGAGTGTGCCTTTGGGCAAGCCCTGATTGCGCGAAATGTCTGTCCATGTGTCGCCGCCGTCGGTCGTCTTCCACAAACCGCTGTCAGGGCCGCCGCTTTCCAAACTGTAAGGCGTGCGTTTGGCTTCCCAAATCGCGGCGTAAATCACGTTCGGGTTGGACGGATCCATGCTCAGATCAACTGCGCCCGCTTTGTTGCTTTTGAATAAAGATTTTTGCCAGGTCTTGCCGCCGTCTTTTGAACGAAAGACACCGCGTTCATCGTTCGCGCCTGCGGCATGGCCGAGCGCCGCGACAAAAACTACGTCAGGATTTTTCGGATGAATCTTAATTTTGCCGACAATGCGCGTATCGCTGAGACCGACATGCTTCCAGGTTTTGCCTGCGTCTAAGGATTTGTATACGCCATCGCCATGCGAAAAATTGCCGCGTATGCAAGCCTCGCCCATGCCAGCGTAAACGATATTCGGGTCACTTTCTGAAACGGCGAGCGCGCCTACCGTACCCGTGCCAAAGGGCTGTCCGTCGCTGACGGGCGTCCAGTTATCGCCGCCATCGGTGGATTTGAATACGCCGCCACCCACGCTGCCGAAGTAATAAACATTCGGCTGTGAAGTCACGCCCGCGACCGCGACCGAACGTCCGCCGCGAAAAGGGCCGATGTTGCGATAACGCAAACCGCTGAACGGGCTGACGGGTTTGGCTTCTTGTGCATGAGATGGGTTGAACGTGAAAAAAGCCGCGCTGCCAAAGGCGATGAGCGCGAGCGCCAGATACTGAAGATACAGGTCTGCGGAGCGAAACGAGCGTTGCATATAGATGTCCTCGTCGGGTGAATGGTTTTGGGTTGTTAGTGAATTGCTACTGACGCAGGAATGATAGCCTGTCGTTGCAGATTTGTTTACTGCGGCGGCCAGTATTTATGCTCCATTTATTTGCAGTACGCTAAACTTATGGCGTTAGAAAGACCTGCCATGAGAATTTTGTTAGTCGAAGATGAACCCGATGCCGCGCGCCTGTTAGCCAAAGGCTTACGCGAGCAACGCTACGCCGTAGACATTGCGGCAGACGGCGAGGCTGCGACTTATCAGGCCAGCATTAATGATTACGACTTGCTGATTGTGGATGTGCTGTTGCCGCTCAAAGACGGATTCGCCGTGTGCCGTGAAGTGCGCGCGAGCGGCGGGCAGATGCCCATCCTATTGCTGACGGCGCGCGATGCCGTGCAAGACCGCATCGCCGGGCTAGATTATGGCGCGGATGATTACCTGACCAAACCTTACGACTTTCACGAATTGCTGGCGCGCGTGCGTGCGTTGTTGCGGCGAGGTGCAGCGTTGCAAGCCGAACAACTGACAACAGCCGATTTGACGATCAATACGCGAACTCATGAAGTAAAGCGCGCTGGACGTTTGATCGAATTGACGGCGAAGGAATACGCGCTGCTCGAATATCTGGCGCGGCGCGCGGGTGCGGTGGTCACGCGCACCGACATCGCCGAACACGTATGGGACGAATCCTTCGATCCGTTTTCGAATCTGATCGAAGTTTACATTCAACGATTGCGCCGCAAAGTGGACGAAGCGCACGACGCCAAACTGATTCGCACATTGCGCGGCGAAGGCTATCGGCTGGTTGCGCCAAGCGAGGAAGAAGAATGCCAAGGGGGATAAATGATTGATTCCGTTCGCACCAAACTGACGTTGTGGTATGTGAGCGTGCTGGCGTTGGCGTTGGCGGCGTTCAGCCTGGTCGTTTACCTGATTATGGCAAATCAGTTGGCGGCGCGTTTCGACAAAGGTTTGCGCACGGCGCTCGACGGCACGGCGCGCTTGTTCATACACGAAAAAGAAGAAGACGATACCGATGAACACGCGGCTTCGAGCGCGTTGCGCAAACACTACGCGCCTCAGCAAGCCATCGCGCTTTATAACGCGCAGGGCGCGCTCATCAGAGAAAAAGCCTTGCCGAATGGCGTGCGCGCTGCGTTGCCCGCTCTTCGCAGCGCCTTGCAGACCGGTGAGAGTCGCTTGCTCACGTTGGACGAAGCGCAAAGCGGCGTTGATGACGGATTGCGATTGGCAGTGCAACGCTTGAGCGTGCCGCCTGATGCGACTTATTTCATAGTCGCGGCTGAACCGCGCGCTGAGTTGGATGAAGAGTTGGAATTGCTGCGAAACGTGTTGCTGATTGCCGCGCCGTTGGCGTTGTTGTTGGCAGCGTCGGGGGGTTGGTGGCTGGCGCGACGCGCTTTTTCGCCTGTTGTCGCAATGTCAGAACAAGCCCGCCGTATCGGCGCAGAAAACCTCGAACAGCGTTTGCCCGTCGCTAATCTGCGCGACGAATTGGGGCAACTTGCCGCGACGTTTAACGAATTGCTCGCGCGGCTCGATGCGGCGTTTGCGCAGCAGCGACAGTTCATGGCGGACGCTTCACACGAATTGCGCACGCCGCTTTCGGTCTTGCGTACTGCCGCCGCC
>JANNUY010000053.1:0-9512 GCA_031414155.1 Acidobacteriota bacterium | reverse complement strand
TTCACCGACAGCAATCTGTCAGCGGCAGGCCAACGGTTCAATTACGTGACCGGAGCCGTGTTGCCGCTGGATCGCACCGATCAAAAGTTGCGCGTTGATTACAAGGTCAGCGAACGGACCAATCTTTATGTGCGGCTGGCGCGCGAGACCGAAGGCGAAGAGTTCGCTTATGGCGTGTGGGGACGGGCGGCTTATATCGAATTGCCCAGCCACACGATTGGCAATCACATTGGGCGTTCGGCGGCGGCGAATATGGTGACGGTGTTTGATCCGACGCTGACGATGGAAGTGGTCTTTGCCGCGAGCAAGCTGAAGCTCTATCACGAATATGAAGACCAGGAAGCCGTGTCGCCGCAAGCATTGGGACTCGGCGCGTTGCGGTTGCCGTTCGGTGGTTTGGGCAAAACCTTTCCGACTTTGCAAGTAACGGGTTTGTCAGAAGGCATCGCGGGCGGCGGTTGGATTGGCAACAATCAGGGCGAAACGCCGCAATTCGCTTTTAATTCCAGCTATTCGGCGAACGGCAACATCACCAAAATCAAAGGCAGCCACAGCTTGAAATTCGGCGGCTTTCTCGAGCAGGTCAACAAAAAGCAAAACCTGGGCAATCAGTTCAACGGACGAATCACCGTGGGCGGGATCAATAACGGCACGGGTAATTCGTTCGGCAATCTTTTCATGGGGCGTCCAGCGACGGTACAACATTCGACTGCGCCGCCGGTGGGCGAATTCCGCGCTTATAACATTGACGGTTTCGCGCAGGACGCCTGGAAAGTGAAACCCTTCTTCACGTTGGAATACGGCATGCGCGTCATCGCGATGCCCAACAACAAAGAACGCAACGGACTCGAAACGTTTTTTGACCCGACCAAATATGTGCGCGGCGCGGGCGCGTTCATCAATGGCGACTTGCAAAAGCCTAACGGCATTCAACTCGTGTCGCGCGGCGAAGCCAAACCCGGCATCACCGATGACGTAGCTCCGCGTTTAGGCCCGCGTTTGAGTTTCGCGTGGGACGTGTTCCGCAAAGGCAATTTCGTGGTTCGCGGCGGCGCAGGGCTTTTCTATAACCGTACGCAAGGCAACTTCCAGTACTCACCCGCGCTGCAAAATCCGCCTAATCTGTTGAACCCATCGGTGGGCAATGCGGCGGCGGCGACGGCATTCAAAGACGGCGTGCAAAACCTGACACTCGCCACGTTGACCAACATTGACGTAGCCCGCGCGCCAGTTTCGATCTCGCCGGTTTCGATTGATCCGAATGGCAACGACCTCCAGCGCACGTCGAATTCGAGCCTTTCGATAGCGCGCCGCTTGTGGTGGGGCAATGTGCTGGAAGTCGGTTATGTCGGCAACCAGGCGCGCCACCTGTCGCAACAGCGCAACGTCAACGTCGTGCCGATCGGCGCTTTGTTGCGCGGCACGGTGACTTCGGGAACGCAGGTCGTAGATTTGTCGAACCCCATCAATCGCATTGCCATCAGCACCGATGCTTATCGCAACCTGTTGCCTTATCCAGATTTCAACGCGGTGAACATCCGTGAATACACGGGCACTTCGTCTTATCACTCCGGCCAGATGACGCTGTCGCGGCAACGCGGCGCGCTGACTTACACAGCGGCTTATACGTTCTCAAAAGCCTTGGGCGTATTGGCAGGCGACGGCGGCGGCACTGATGCGCTCGACGTACGCAACCGTAACTTCGGCGTATTGAGCTATGACCGGACGCATAACTTTGTGGTGAATTACAACTGGAACATGCCGCGTCTGATCAAACGCGGCGGCAACCGTTTGTTGAGCGGTGCATTGAATGGTTGGCAGTTATCGGGCGTTTCAAATTATCAAAGTGGCGCGCCGATTCGACTGTCATTCGGCGGCGGCGGTACGACGACCTTTGTTAACGCGGCGGGACAATCAGTCACCGTCACGCCCACGGGCAATGGACTCAATAGCGGCAACACCTTTGTCTCGTGGTGGGGAACTAATGGTTTTTCGGGCGGCAGCTTTGCCAACTCAGGCGGTATCGCGCCGATTCTGTCGCGTAACCCGCAAATCAAAGGCGGCAGCCAGAACGTCAATGACAAGCTCTTTGATCTGAGCGCCATCAGCATTCCGAACTTCGGCGAATCAGGCGCTTTTGTTACGCCGTTTTATTCGCGCCTGCCCAATCGCAACAACCACGATGCGACGCTGATGAAAAACTTCCGCTTTAAGGAAACTCAGAACATTCAATTCCGGCTGGGATTATTCAACCTGTTCAATCAGGCGTTCGTGACGCAACAGGGCGACATCAATCTGACGCTGCAAACCAGTTGCACAGCGGTTGTGCAAGCTGTTCCCAACGGCGTAGGCGGTACGGTGGCGAACGTCTGCGACCCGACGAAGGGTTATACGTTCACCGACACGACCAAAGCGCAGTTCGGTTCGATTATCACCAAACGCGGCAATCGGCGCGTGTTGTTGTCGTTTCGTTACACGTTCTAACCACCATCAACACGGACAAAGGAACGCCTGCAAAGAAATGGCGCTTATCGGCAAAACCATAAGCGCCATTTCTTTGCAGGCGTTCCTTTGTCCGGTTTTTTATCTGACGTGAAACTCAGTCTTCCATCTCGGCTTCGATCAAATCGTGGCTCTCTTGGGGCGTACGGCTCAGGATCAGCCAGCCAGCCGGTAAGATGACCAACAGCATGCCCAGCCACGAGACGCCGTTGATCGTGCGTTGCCAGAACAACACATCGAAAATCAGCCCGAATAAAATCTGTGATAGCGCAATGACTGAGATGAGCGAAGCGTGGCCTTGGGCAAAGGCGCGTGTCATTCCGATTTGACCGGCGACGCCTGCTGCGCCGACGAGGATGAGCAAGAGCCAAACTGATGAATGCTTCACGGTTGGCGTAGCGCGCGTGACAAACATAAACACCAGTGTGAAAAGGCTCGCGACGGCAGAGAAGTGCGTGACGATGGCGCGCGGGTCGAGGTGTTGCAACTGGCTCAAGCCCAGCATCGCAATCGAAGTGCAAAAGGCTCCGCACAGCGCCATCAGACAAGCGAATTTGCCGCCTTCGAAATGCGGCTGTTGAATCAGCGCGATGCCGATGACGCTGGCAATGACAGCGACGACAATGCTGGCTGAAGGCTTTTGTTTGAAGACCAGCCACAGCAACAACGTCACCCAAATCGGCGCGGTATTCATCAACGTCAACGTATCAGACACCGGCAAATGTGCGAGCGCATAAAAGTTGCAGATCATGCCGGTGCTGCCCGCAATGCTGCGCATCCATAATGTAGCCGAACCGCGCCACACCAACTTGACGCCACTCATTCTGGCAATGGCGACGGCGAAGATAAGCGCCACGAAAGCGCGGGCGAAGACGACCAATTGCCAGTCGCACGATTCACCCGCCCAGTGGCTGATGGCCGCCATCAGGGCAAACGCGAACGACGCCCACAGCATGTGCAACGAAGCGGCGCGGTGATGAGACAAAGAATTATTTTCAGAAAGCATCGCTAGCGCAGCATAGCCCGTGCAAGGTAGCGGCGCAAAATTTTGAAACGAATCGGGATGGCTTATCCCCTGCCGCGATTCTCTTGGAACTCGCGGCAGACAAGTGCCGGTCAGCGGCGCGGACGGGTTGCCGTCATCACGCGGACGGGCGGCTTGATCTCAAAATGCAGGTGGTTGTCGTGTCCGCTCACGGCTTGGCATAAGCCTTCGGCAACCAGAACAGGGTCGTTAAAAAAGAGCCGTGAGGCTTGCGGTTGCGTCCAGAGGGCTTCGAGCATGGCGCGCGCCGCGAGTTGGTCATATGAGGGGTCTCTGAAAGTGATGCCGCCTGCTTGTCCATTTAGTTTGGGCAGCTTGAGGTCGCAACACATGCCCGCTTGATGCGTCGCGTGGCTGGGCGTCACACCGCCGCGCGGCATGCTGATGTCGTTCACGCGAATTAGCGAAGCCTTCGGGTGTGTTTTCACGTAATCATATAAATAAGTCTTGCCCGCTGCGCGCAACACATCAGTCAGCCACGTCGCGCCGAAATCGTGATTATCAGAAGTGTCAGCGAGTTCGTCATTGATCCAGCCTTCGAGTTTGCTACCTGCTGGCAACAGACCCCAACGCGGCGCGTTCTCGGCTTGCAACCACAAGTGCGACTCACCGTTCGGATCAATCTTGCCGTCGTTGCGCGGATCGTTCACAACGTTGAAACCGTTCTTGATCGCCTGAAACAGCATGATCGTGCGAATGGTCTCAGGCCCCATCGCACTGTCAGCCGCAATCCAGTTGAAGCCGAGCGCGACCAAACGGGTTTTTACCGCGCGTATGTCGGTGGGTTTATTGACGGCATCTTTTCCGACAGAGGCGGAAAGAGAAATCGTAGGCATGGCTTTGTCTCCTGGTTGGTTGTCAGTTGTCGGTTGCCGGTTGTCGGTTCGCCAAATCAATGATCGAGTGACTCTCGGCTAGTTCATAATCATTGTTTCAGCGAACCGACAACCGACAACTGACAACCGACAACTAAAATAATTCACGCAAGCTCACTGTCGCAGGCTTGCGCAGGTCTTCGGTTTTGAAATAGGCGATAAGGTCGAGCAACTGTTTGAGTGAATATTTTTCAGCGTAATTGCCGGGGCAAGCCGAACCGGTTTTCTTTTCAGTCTTGGCAATTTCGCTCTTAAGCAAAGTGCGCGAAATCGGCGGCATGCTTGACGTATCGAACAGGCGCAAGTCCTGTGCGCCTTCATCGCGTTTGATGCCGACGTAATTCGTCCCGTCTTTCATCGTCACCGCGAGCAATCCGTATTTTTCTTCTTTCGAGTTATGTGGCGCGAGCAAACTTTGCAGCACGTCACGCGGAGCCAGCGCGCGCAGCTTGGTTAAATCAGAAGCGACCTTGCCGCCCACGCCATTGACGGTGTGGCAACTGCGGCAGGTGGTCACGACTGACGAATCAAAAAACAACTCGCGTCCGTTCGCCGCATCGCCGCGCAAATCTAAGGTGAAGTTACTCGGCGTAACGGGCGCGCTGACCGTTGTTACATTCGGCGCATTCGCTGCCGCGCCGCTGCCGCCGTGCGCCGCTGCGAAATCGCCTTGCGGCGTTGTGGCAGGCGGCGGAGCAAACGCCGCTGTCGGATTATCGCCATCCGACGAAAGCGATAAGAGATAAGCGACCAGTTGCGTAATCTCTTCGTTCGAAAAGCGCGTCTTGAAACCAGGCATTGCCGTACCGTTTACGCCTTCGCTGATGACGCGGCGCAAATAGGTCGCACGAAACCCTTTGTTCAACAGCTTCGGCCCGCCGCCGCCCTTGCCTTCGCTGCCGTGGCAATAACTGTTGCCGCACGAACCCGCATACAACACGCGGCCTTTTTCGATATTGACCATCAACTGCGGCGGAATGTGATTGGCACTCGCGCGCGGTTCGTTAAAGGCAAAAGGCAAAAGGCAAAAAGCCAAAGGCAAAAAGGCCAGCGCGACGAACCGCCTCATCTTCTGAATTTCAAATTTGAAATTCCCAAAAGCAAAACTCATGTTACTTGGCCCCCTTCGCGGCGTTGTCAGGCAACGCAAACACCACCAATGTCGAAGCAGCTTCGGGCAGTTTGCCCGCAGCTTCCGGCCATACGATTTCAGCGAGTCCGCCGACCAGCGAACCCATGCCAGTTGGCATCGCCACGTATTGCTTGCCGTTCACCGAATAGGTAACCGGCGAACCTGTCAAACTCGCGCCCGTGTTGAACGCCCACAGTTTTTCACCCGTTTTGGCATCGAGCGCAAAGGCTTCGCCCAACACGTCGCCGCTGAAAAGCAGATCGCTGCCGGTCGAAAGCAACGAACAAACATTCATATAACGCGTCATAAACCGCCACGAACGTTTGCCCGTCAGCGGGTCATAAGCATCAATGTGCCCGGTCGCTTTAGCGTCTTTCGGCGCGACGAATTCCATGCTGCCGCCGAAGAGCGGCTGGCCTTCGACGATGTCCTGTTTTTGCGGCGCGATTATGTTGCAGACTTCCCAACCCATGTTGTACCAGAGCTTGGTGCGCGGGCTGTATGACGACGCTTCCCAGTTGCGTCCGCCGGCGGCAGAAGGGCAAACATAGGTCTTCTCATTCGGCAACACCTTTTGCATTTGCTGCGGCTTGCCGTCTTTGTCTACGCCTTTGAACCAGGTGATGTTGTCTACATGGGCATAAGAGTTGAGATATTTGCCCGTCACGCGATCAATCACCCACGTATAGCCGCCTTTGTTCGGATGCACGAGCAGCTTTTGTTTTTGTCCGTTGACTTCATGGTCAATCAGCAAGCACTCATAGGCCGAGTCGAAGTCATACATGTCGTGCGGGACTTCCTGATAATACCACTGCATTTTGCCAGTATCGGGATTCAACGCGATGATGCTATTCGTATAAAGATTTGCGCCCGGTCGAAACTCATCATAGAAATCCGACGAAGGATTGCCGATGCCCCAATAAAGCAAATTGGTTTCGGCGTCATAAGAACCGACCAGCCAAGCCGGGCCGCCGCCGTACTTCCACATCATTTCGCCCCACGTCTCAAAGCCCGGTTCGCCCGGCCCCGGAATCGTATAGAAGCGCCACAGATGCTTGCCCGTCTTCGCGTCAAACGCATTGAGGTAACCGCGATGCGCGTGTTCGCCACCGGTTCCGCCGACGATGACTTTGTCTTTGACCACCACGGGCGGCGAAGTCACGTTGCAACCGCACTGTCGCGTATCTTCAATTTCCAAATCCCACAACTCGCGTCCGGTCTTGGCGTCGAGCGCAACGAAGTGATTGTCGAGCGTCCCGAAATAGACTTTACCATAAGCGACGGCGAGTCCGCGTCCGCCGCGTTGATAGGGGATTGATTGCGTCGAGAGCTTATAAAAATACTTCCACAGCACTTGCCCGTTCGTCGCGTCGAGCGCGAAGACGCGATTCATCGGCCCCATCAGATACATCACGCCGTCAACAACGATGGGCGTAGCGTTCAACCCGCCGCGCAATTCGCCGGTCTGGAAAATCCACGAAGTCTGCAACTGTTTGATATTCGTCTTGTTGATCTGATCGAGCGAACTGAACCGATGCGACGCCTGATTGCCGCCATAATTCAGCCAGTTTTGCGGCTCTTTGTCTGAATTGACGAGCCGCTCCCACGAAGGCTGATCCTGCGCCCAAAGCGTGAGACTGCTTAACAACGAGATGGCGACGACGGCCCACAGGCCGTGAAAGTTGCGACGAGAAACCATGCGGTTTTCAATCCTTTCAATTGTTGGAAAAGTTGTTGGATTTAGCGTGCGATAAAACGCCGTCAATTTACTCTGGCGGGCTAACGAAGTCGAGTTGCGCAAAAGCCCTGATACGCCTGCTTCCCAGCGGGCTGTAACCACACGCGCAGCCCGTCCGCCCGCAAGCGTTCGGCGAGGGGACGCACGATGTCTTTGTCGCGGCTGCTGTGGCTCAGGAATACGTCGTAATTGAATTGGTCTGCCATAGTCGTTGGGTACGCACGCGCCCTCGCGTGCTGTAATAAATAGCCGCGCAGCGTTCCTTATTTCGTGTCGTGCCTTGCGAATGCTCTGGGAAAAGGAAGGCTGCGCCGCTTCTTTCACGGCACGCAGGGTTTGCGTGCGCTCCCAGGGGTGTTGTTGGTTGTGCCGTTACTGTCTGGCTAACTGACGTTGGGGCGGGGCGGAGTATAAGAATGCGAAACGACAATAGCCAGCCGTCCGCGAGGCTTTCTGGCTTTGACAATCGCGGAACTCTTTACCATTCTTGCCTCGTCATGCAACTGTCTTACGCCCAAAGACCGCGCCGAAAGGTGAACGTTATGGACATCAAAGATACCTTCAGTTTTGTCGCGCCCAAGGTACGCGACGCCGCCTTAAAAACCGCTGCGCAGTTAAAGCATCTAGGCATTCGCCACGCATTGGTCGGCGGACTGGCCGTCGGAGCGCATGGTTACGTGCGGGCTACGGCGGACGTAGATTTTCTCGTGGGCGAAGAAGCCTTTGACCATCAAGGCTTGCTGGTCGCTTTCAAAGCGGGCGTGCCTATCGAAGTTGACGGCATCCGCATTGATTATCTTTCGCCGGTGTCGCTCGGCCCGCAATTGGAAGAGGCGCTCAATCATCCCCAACTCAGCGAAGGCCTGGCGATTGTGCCTATTGAAGCCTTGATCTATATGAAACTCGTCGCGCAACGCCGTAAGGATTTGCTGGATGTCGTCGAATTGCTCAAAGCCGGAGCCGACGTGAAGCGCGTGCGGGCTTATCTGCAACAATATGCCAGCGACTTATTGCCGCGCTTTGAAGAGTTAGCGACTGAAGCCTTGACGGACTAACGGGCTGTCACGAGTGCAACACGTCGCCGTAGCCAGTGCGCCGTGAGATTTGATAGAGTGCCGAAGTAAAAGGAGTCAACGAAATGGCAATACCCAAAGCTGAAATAGAAGCGCGTCTTGCGCAACTCGAAACGAAAGTTGGACAACTGGAAGAGAAGTTTGTCACCGATGCTGCGCCTGCCAAACCGTGGTGGGAAAGCATTGTCGGAGCCTTCGCGGGGGACGAGGATTTCAAAGAAGCTATGCGCTTAGGACGTGAATACCGCAAATCATTGCGTCCCAAACCAATCAAACCAAAGGTGGCTGTGAAATCAGCCAAGCCGGGGAAGCGCCTCAATGTACGTGCTTGATACCGATCATTTCACTTGGCTGGAATGGAGTGATGGGAAAGAGCGCCTGAATCTGTTGCGGCGTTTGAGGCTGGTTCCGCCGGAAAGCGTTTTGACCACGATCGTTACCTACGAAGAGCAAACGCGCGGTTGGATGGCGCACGCGGCTCAGGCTCGCACCAACGTTCAGCAAATCAATGCCTATCGCAAATTGAAACGCCATCTCGATATTTATTCGAAGACCAGCATACTTGAATATGACGAAGCCGCAGTTGTTGAGTTCGAACGATTACAACGTCTCAGGCTTCGCGTGGGCACGATGGATTTGAAAATCGCCGCCATTGCGCTCGCCCATAACGCCACCGTATTGACCTGCAATCTCAAAGACTTCACTCGCGTTCCTAATTTATCCGTCGAGGACTGGACACGCTAAACCACTTCATCGTCGCGCGCTTCCTAAATGTTCGCCATAACGCACGATGGTTTCAATGCCTTGCTTTGAATGCGCCGCGATGTCTTCGTCCAACCGAATCCGTCCTGCCTGAAACAATAAAATCGAAGTCGAACCGCCGAACTCGAAATATCCTTTTTCATCGCCGCGCCGCATCGCGCCGCCGTTGCGTTGGTGTTGGATGATGCGGCCTACACTGGTTGCGCCCACGTCAACGTGCAGCACGTCGCCAAAATTGCGCGTATGCAAGACGCAAAGCTCGCGCTGGTTTTCAGGGAAGATGTTCAAGCCCTTCCACAGCGCCAGCGGATTGACGCTGCGATAGAAACCGTTGATCACGCGTACCGCGCCTTGTTCGCCATCGTCAATGTAACCAAACCGATGG
>JANNUY010000052.1:0-15551 GCA_031414155.1 Acidobacteriota bacterium | reverse complement strand
CTCGATTTCGAGAAAGTGCCGTTTGCGCATATCCTTTCGATTCAATACGACCCGGGCGGCTTGGTCGTTTATGTGGGTTTCACGGGACTGTGTGTGATGTTGATTTTGATCTATATTTTTTCGCATCAGCGGCTGTGGATGGTCGTCGAAGAGGGCAAGGTTACGATGGGCGGCGACGCCAATCGCAACCGGCTGGGCTTTGAAGACCGCGTTAAAAAAATTGCGGCGACGATTCGACGCGAACCGTTGCCAGTGAGTGAGTAACGTATCGCAGACTGAAGTCCGCGCCACGTTTGAGGAGATTCTATGAGTCAAGCTGCAAAAACCATGAATGTTCCGGCCTTTGCCGGAGGCGAACCACGCCGGTTTAGTTTCGGCGGATATTTTTACGCATTGTTACCGCTGCTGGCGGCATTCGCTTTGCTGGCGGTGCGCAAGATGAACGGACCGACGGCCACGCCCAATGACGGGACGCTGATTGTGTGGGCGTTGTTGGCTTACATCTTCGCGGCGGCGGCGTTGCTGGTGAATTTCTGGGCACCGATTCCGTTTCTCAAACAGTTGGGCATGTGGACAGCGGCCTTCGGGTTCTTTGCGAATTTGTCGAGTTGGCTGGTGCGTTGGGTGACGTTGGGCGAAGCCGAAAATTGGGTGCGCATGACCGATCAACTTACCGGCGAATATCACTCGTGGTGGTTTTTCAGCTACATCCCTTTCGTGAATTTGTATGACTTGTCAGTCGCGTTCGCGTTCGGCGCAGCCTTTGGCACTTTGTTGTGGAGCCGTCGCGCGAACGCGCAATTCATTGGCGCGCTGTCGTTTCCGTTGATTACGTTGATCTTGTTGTTAGCGGTTTTTATCGGCAACACGATCACGAGTTTGCCGCCGGTGCTAGACAGTTACTGGCGACCGATTCACGTCGGCGTAGCTTCGCTGAGTTACGGCATCGCGCTCGTGAGTTTTGCCATTGCGGTGATGTATCTCATTAAGGATGGCGTCAAGATGGAAGCGATGGGCATCGCCGTCGGCACCTTTGTCTTGGCGAGCTTTTTTGTCTTCAGCAATTCATACAGCCTCTTATCGCTGGCGTATAAACTTAGCCCGATGATTCCAGGCATGGGTAGCGAAATCAAACCGTTGCGCGTCGCTGTGCCGGGCGTTGGCGGAATCCTCACGTTCGGCTTGTTGCTGTTGTTGTTGGGCACGATCGGCTTCGCGCTGAAACATTATCGCGCGAACGAAGCGGCGGGCCAAAAAGCTGGGAAGATGGGACATTGGCTGTGGCGCGCTTCGCTGCTCGTGCAAGGCGCGGGGTTGGTGTGGCTGTTCTATAAAGTCAAAACCATCGGCAGCGTAGGCGCGCAAATCGGACAAGATCAACTGTTGGCTTTGGGCAAATGGTTGGGCGGTGAACAGGCTGCGCAAATGCCAGCGGCTCAGCTAATCGAAGGCGCAACGAATTGGTTGGCGCAACGTGGCGCTGAACTCACTTTGAGCACGCGGTCGAATCCGGTCGAGATCGCTTCGTTGCTGACGGCGTTTGCGGCAACCGGTTTTATAGTTTTGTTCAGCTTTCAAACCGAAAAGATTCGCGCTGCACTGCCTTCGGTCGAACGCCTCGACCAGATGGTTTACAAAACTGTCGGCGTCGCTTTTGCAGGCTTGGCGATCTTGCTGGTGACGGGCGCAGTTTGGGCGAACGAATCGTGGGGTCGCTATTGGGGCTGGGACGCCAAAGAAACGGGCGCGCTGGTCGCGTGGTTGGCCTACGCGGCTTATTTGCATACGCGCATCGCGCACGGCTGGACAGGCCGCCGCAGCGCCTATTTCGCTCTGATAGGCTTCCTGTTGGTGATCTTCACTTATTTAGGTGTGAGTTATTTATTGCCGGGCTTGCACTCATACGCTTGAGGCATTTGTGAATTGAAAGTGGCGCAAGATGACCTCTTGCGCCACGATGTTGTGGTATATGAATTCTGAACTGAAACTTGAATACACCCTTTTTTGCGAAGACGTTCGCTTTGAAGCTTCACAGCAACTCAGCCTGATGGGCGTGATGCATCAAATCGTAGTCCCGCAAGTGCCCGTCCAACTTTTCAAATTTGCCGTGGTCAATCACTGGCGCGGCACGGGGCAATTCTTGAGCGAAGTGCGCATTCTTACGCCCGACCGCAGCCAAGCCATCGCGGTTTCGCAGCCTTCCGGTTTTGAAGTTCCTTATGACGGATACGCCGACAACGTGACGGTGTTTGTGAATACGGCATTTATGCAACCCGGCACTTACATCGTGCAAACGCTTATCAACTCCAACGTATTCGCGGAACGGGTCCTGCCTGTGATGTTGGTGCAGTCAGCCGGAGCCATCACCGAAAGCGAGCATGTGAATTAAGTTCGGTGAGTGTTCGTCCTGGGCAGGTAAGGTTGGCAAACCGCCTCTAATCTTTTATCTTGCGATTGCGTTCCCCAACGCCTTCTTTCTTCCGTTCCCACAAAAGCAGTATCTAAAATTCGCAAAGTAACCCATTGAGAAATTCACAAGCCTCCCTTTTTCTCTTGGTGTGCCGGAGCTTTGTTGTGTGGTGTGCCCCCACTACGCTCGGTCAAGCCACCTCGCCGGAAAACCTCCGGCTTAATCAACCAGTTGAGCGCGCAGTACTACTGGGCGGCTTTATGCTGCAAGGTTAGTGGTGAAAGTAACTTTGCCGAAATCGTAAAGCGTTGTGTTTGGCTTTCCCCGGCTGACCGACGTTTGACCCTTTTGTCCACGCAACGACATTGCGTCTCCAGTCGTTTTGAAAGCCCCGATAGGTACGCTTTATGTTCACCAGTTCCCCTGGTTCGCGGGCGCGCAAGCCGCGCGGCCTCACGCCGGGGCAGTTTGCGCGATTGCTTGACAGCCTGGCGGCTGACCGTGAAGTCGCCGCTGAAGGATACGAAGAAATTCGCCGCGCGTTGATTACGTTTTTCGAGTTTCACCCCACCGGCTTTCACCCCGCTGACGAAGCGGATGAGGTTTTCAATCGCGTCGCCCGCCGTCTGGACGAAGGCCGCGAAATCTATGCGTTGCAACCGCGCCATTATTTTTACGCCGTTGCGCGTAACCTCTGGCGTGAGCGCCGCGCGAGTCCCGTCAACGAAGTCGCACTGGAAAATCAAGCAATCCCTCGTCACCACCAACCTCGCACTCCCTTGCAATTGATCGAAGCCGCCGAAGACGAGCGACACCGTGAAAGGCGGCTGCGTTGTCTGGAAGAATGCCTGCAACGGCTCGACCCTGCCGAACGCGAACTGATCGTGGCTTATTACCACGGCAGCGGGGGCGACAAAATTCGCCAGCGGCAGGCGCTGGCGGCCCGTTACGGTACGACGGTCGCCAACCTGCGGGTACGCACCAGTCGCTTGCGCGCCAAGCTGGAAGATTGCGCCGCGCGCTGTTTGAAGCGTTCCAGATAAGAGGCTCGTTAATAGCCCGATAAAAAAAGTCGCAACGTTTTTCGCGGCTTCCCATTATTAGGCGGCGCAAGCGGTGCGAATTTTTGTCAAGGATTCCCCTATTGGCGTTTACGTGGGAGGTTTGGATGAACGACGAGCTAAAAAGCAAAACACATTTGCGGGCTTATCTGTTCGGTGAATTAGAAGAAACGATTGCCGAACCACTGGAAGAACGTTTTTTCACTGAGGCGACTTGGCTGGAAGCCTTGCAGGCAGAACGCGATGACTTACTTGACGAGTGGGCGCAGGGCGCATTGACCTCGGTCGAAGCTGCCAAACTCGAAGCCCGTTTCGCTGAATTGCCCGCCTTACGCGCACACGCCGAATTTGCGCGCAGCCTGCACCAAAAAAAATCTCAAGCCGTTAAGTAAAAAAACTCTGCAACGTTTTTTCGGTTTACCCATTTCTTCAACGGCATCGGTGTGGCGCGCTTTAGAGAAGCTACACAGGGTGCGCCCGTGAAATGCCAGGCGTGGTCTCAAGGTGAACGGATTCCCCCCCTCCAGTGGAATGAAGGCATTTTTCGGGCGCACGAAGATTTCATCATCAAGCAAAAAGACAAAGAACATAGTTGTGGTCGCAAAGTTCGACCGATTGAGTGACTCCACAGACGACTCAGGCTCTCCGGTTCGCCAGCTATCACTTTATCAAGTTTCTCCCCCAACTCATCGGTGGTCGGTCGTAATGCTAGGGCCGACGCATCTAAATTGTTTAGGAAAACAAAGGCTTTAACTCATTGGGTTTTTGAAACGGTAAAGCAATGGCTACCTGCGTTCCTTGATTTTTAACGAGAAAAGGAATCGTCATAAATCGTTGGGAACGTTAAGGCCTTTGTTAGCAGCAAAATTTAGATGCGTCGGCCCTAGTCGTAATGCCGACCGCCGCGAGTATTTTTTCAGATTACTGACCGCAATTGGCAAGTGCCGCAGATTTGTGCGAGATATTTGTGGGGAATGTCTCGTTTACTATCGCGTACGTTTGTCGCTTGGTCGGTAACAAAGATGGAGGGGTGTTCAGCAAGGGCTTGTCGTTGTGGTAGAGGCGCATCTACCAGGGACGCACCGACGAGTACCGCTAGGCAGCCCTCCATCAATTTATTTCAGCCTTCAACTTTTCCGGCGATCTTTTCCTTACGCCACTTCTTTACGGTTCGATAACAACTTTGACGAAGTTTTTACGGTGCGATGACGACATTTACGCGCGGCGTAAGGACAATGCGAAATCAAATCTCATTTAGTGCCATTGGCTCACCGACGCCCTTGTGGTATTTGACGCCCGCTTTTTCGCTTGCTCAGGCACCTTGTTCAGAGAACTCGGGCTTGCCTGAACGACAGCTTCAGCCGCCCCTAACTTCTTTAGGCTTTTATGTATTAGTCATTCAGTGCCAAGCCGATCAAAAAAAAACAAAAAAGATGATTTATTGGCCACCTCGCACGATGTTTCGCTAGTCTTTATGAAATAAACTTTTTTCAGGTTGGTGAGCGGATTCCGAAAAACAACGGAGTAGGCATATGAGCGAAGCGAAAAGCGAAACAAGAATTTGGTTGACCGCAGGCACGTTGGTGCGGAATTACAAAATTGATGCGCGGATTGCGGCGAGCGGTATTGGTGAAGTTTACCGGGCAATTAATCGTAGCTCCAAGCAGGTCGTGGCTTTGAAAATTCTGCCCGCCCCGCCCAATTGCAACTCTGAGCAATTAACCGCCCTAGCCCTGCAAATGAATCGGCAAGTTCTGCCTAACCATCCAGCTATTTGTGAAATTTATGAAGTGGGAGTGACCGAGGATGGCAAGTTATTCGTGGCCTCTGAATATGTTTACGGTCATTCGTTGGATACGCTGTTAGCCGCGAAGGCCGAGTTCGACGTAGAAAAATTTGCCGAGCAAATGGCTGCTGCCTTACAAGTCGCCCACGAAAACGGCTTGGTTCACACTGACCTCAAAATGAGTAACGTCATGCTGACGGCTGATGGAAAGGTTAAGCTGTTGGATTTCGGATTGACCAAATATATACAGCTTTGCCAACGCAATGCGGAAGACCAAAAGCCCAGTGGCGTCCGCCATCTCTCACCTGAACATGTGAACGACCGAACGTTGACTGCGCAAACTGATTTATTCAGCCTCGGCACAATGTTGTATGAGATGGTGACTGGCGTCGCCCCTTTCATAGGCGAGACGCCGCTGAAAGTTTGCGCCGCAATCGTTTGGAATAAGCCGCAACCGATTGCTGAATTAACCGATGGTGCTTCGGCGGAATTCGGTCAGTCTATCGCTAAGCTGCTGGAAAAAGACCTTAATGAACGAACGGCTTCAGCCGAGGCTTTGCTGGACGCGCTGACCGAGCAACGCGTCAGGCATACGCCGCCGCCCAAACATTTCGGAGCCGCGATGTTTCAGGCCGGGCAACGCTTTATGGGTACGGAAGACGGGCAAGTGGTCGCGGGTTTTGGCAAAGGCGCGTTACAGTTCGTCTTCAATGATGGAGCCGGGTGGGTCGTAATGGGCGTGTCGGCGTTGGTGGCCTGTTATGCTCTCATTTCGTTCATTTCGATTGTTGGCGTGAAGCATTAAAACCTGATCGTCTGCTCTCAGCTACCTCCAATTTATGAGAGTTTACGAGTGTCTGCCGTGAATACTTGACCCCTTGGGTTTCTCCTCCTACCTTACTGCCTTTGTTTATCACCCATCTTAACTTTTCGGAGAAACAATCCCATGTCTGGCACTAAGTCTGGTTCGCATTCGCCCCGTCGCACTTTTCTCAAATCTGTAACTTTCGGCACGGCAAGTTTACTGGCTTTGCCTAAGTTCAGCGTTGCCAGTGCATTGGCGCAAGGCCGCTTTGAATTGCGCTTTCGCCAAATCCACTTGGACTTTCACACCAGCCAGCAGATTGCCGACATTGGCGCACAATTCGATCCTGACGAGTTTGCGGCCACGCTTGACCGCGCGCGCGTGAATTCGGTGACTGCCTTTGCGCGCTGCCATCACGGATATTTGTATTACGACACCAAAGCGCATCCTGAACGCCGCCATCCTGGCCTCAAGCGCAACTTGCTGAAAGAGCAAATCGAAGCCTGTCACAAGCGCAACATTCGCGTACCGATTTATACGACCGTGGGTTGGGATCAATTCACCGCCGACGCTGAACCCGGCTGGCGACAAGTGCTGGACACTGGCGCGTTGCAAGGCACGCCGCCCAATGAGCCGGGCTTTTATCGGCTGCAATGTTTGAATTCACCCTATCGTGATTTTCTCAAGGCGCACGTCAAAGACATTTTTGACAGCGTGCCGGTGGATGGATTGTTTTTCGACATCATCAAGCCGAATGAATGTTCGTGTCCGCGTTGCCGCCGCGCGATGGTGCAACAGGGGCTTGATCCCGCAAATGCGAAGCACCGGCTGAAATACGGCTTCGACGTGATGTATGACTGGATGCGCGAGATGTCGGCTTTTGTGCGCGGCTTCGACAAGCAAGCCTCAATTTTTTACAACGGCGGACACATCGGCCCTGACCTGCGTCCGGTGGTTAATACGTTTTCGCATTGGGAACTCGAATCGTTGCCGAGCGGCGGCTGGGGCTATTTGCACTTTCCGCTGGCGCAACGTTACGGACGCACGCTGGGACTGGATTGCTTAGGCATGACCGGCAAGTTTCATACGTCGTGGGGCGACTTTCATTCGTTGAAAAATCCGGCGGCGTTGCAATTCGAATGTTTCAACATGCTGGCTAACGGCGCGAAATGTTCGATCGGCGATCAGCTTCATCCGACCGGCAAGCTCGACCCCGCGACCTATGAATTGATCGGTTCGGTTTACCGCGAAGTCGAAAAGAAAGAGCCGTGGTGTAAAGGGGCAAAACCGCTGGTAGACATAGGCCTTTTTACCGCTGAAGAGTTTATCGGCGGACGCGTGCCGCCGCCTACCGCTGGTGCCTTGCGGATGTTGCAAGAATCTGGTCATCAGTGCGACATCATTGACAGCCAAGCTGACCTGTCGCGTTACCGGCTGTTGATCTTGCCGGATGAAATCACGCTCAACGACGAACTCGAAAAGAAACTCAGCGAATATCTCAGCAAGGGCGGTGCGCTAATCGCTTCGCATCGTTCGGGGTTGAATCCGACGAAAGATGCTTTTGCGTTGGCGGCGCTCGGCGTCAAATTCAAACGCGACGCGCCGTTTAGTCCTGATTATATCAAAGCGCGCGCGGCCTTCAGCAACGGCTTGCCGCCAGGCGAACTCGTTGTTTACCTGCGTGGCCACGAAGTCGAACCGCTCACGGGAAGTGAAGTGCTGGCCGATGTTTATCCGTCGTATTTTAACCGCACTGCCGACCATTACTTCTCGCACCGGCAAACGCCTTCGGCAGGGAAGCCGGGTTATCCCGGCGCGGTCAAAAACGGGCGCTGCGTTTACTTCGTGCATCCGTTGTTTTCGCAATATCACAAAAACGCGCCGCGTTGGTGCAAGCAACTGGTGTTAAACGCGCTCGCGCAACTGTTGCCCGACCCGTTGGTCAAACACGATGGGCCTTCGACGATGCTGGCGACGCTGAACGAACAAGCCGCCGAGAATCGAGTCGTGTTGCACTTGCTGCATTACATCCCCGAACGGCGCGGCGTTGATTTTGATGTAATCGAAGACGTGATCCCGCTTTATAACGTGAAAACTTCGGTCAAAGTCGCCAAGAAGGTCAAAGAAATCGTCACTGCGCCGGAACGCGAGAAGCTGCCGTTTGAGAGCAAAAACGGGCGGGTCGAATTCACTCTACCCAAACTCAACGGACATCAGATGATCGCGTTGCAATACGCTTAAGTCGCGCAATGTCGTTGAAGCCTGCGAGGGCTAGACGCCTTTGGCGATCAAGGCCAGCTTGTCGCGTTTTGAAACGACTACGCCGCCGGGCTTTTCGATAGTGATGGCGAAAAGGCTCGGACGTTCGACGAACAGCTTGGCCGTGATTGGGATGATGACTTCGCCGTTGGCGTTTACGTTGAATACGCCACCGTCTACCGGATGAGTTTCTTCCTGATTTGCCGCAAAAATCCACAGTTGATAAACCTGCTGTCGCGGATCGTTCGCGGGCAGGCCGACGAAACGCATATAGCCTTCCTGTTTCGCATCGCTCCACACGACATCGCCGCTTACGGTTTGCATGCCGGGATAAGCCGTTGGCGTCCAGTCAACTGGCTTGAGCGCGTTGCCTTGCGACAACATCGCCTTACGCAAAGCCAGATAGTCGGGCGGGGCTTTCTCTGCTTTTAACGCGACGACTTGTTTTTGCAGTTGCCGCGATTCGCGTACGCCCGCAAACGCAATCGCCAAACACGCCGCAGCGGCCAGCCAACCCATTCGCCCAAAAATATCTACTCGCGGTTTAGGACCAGAAGAAGTGGTCTGTGAAACAGTCCGGCGAGACTGCCCAAGTTTTGAAGATGCTGAAGGGAAAGCCAGCACCTCGGCAGTCTCAGCCAGACTATCTGAAACATCCAATTGTCTTGATGAAGCACTAGAGTCTGTGGAAGTGGCGGCGTGCGCGATCGGCAAGGCCGCTGACTGGATGTGGGGTTCAGCCGCAACCTCGTGCAACGCCGCCATTTTTTCAGACGACGCACTCATCGTTTCGGATGCCATTTCTTTTTCAAATACGAAATTTTCGGCGTGTACGAACAGTCGCGCGCGCAACCGCGAAGGCATGGATTCCGGCAAGACCGGTTTCGCCAGATGCAAGGCGGCGGCGGCTTCGTCAATTTCGGTGTCGTCCGTTTCAGGATGACGCGCGAGCAACGCCGTTAACTCAGCAACCTCTTCGTCGGGCAAGGCATGAACGGCGCGGTCAGCCAACAGCAAGGCGATGCGGCGCGGTTCGTTGAAATTCAGATTCGTCTCGTTACTCATCATGCTTGCACCTCCTCTTCGGTAAAGCTCGCAGCGTCCACAGTACGCACGCCGAGCGCGCGGCGGATGTGTATCAGGCCGCGTCGCACGAAAGTTTTTACCGTACCCAACGGAATGCCAGTGGCTTGCGCGATTTCGGGATGCGTCATCCCCTGATAAACCGCCATTTGCAATACGACTTGTTGCGTCGGCTTCAACTGCTGCATGGCTTTAGCAGCCAGTGCGGCTTCGCCCGAAGCCTCGATGAGTTGGTCATAACGCCGCACCGGATCGGGTATGGTTTCGAGCATCACGTCAGAGATTTCGCTTAACACGGGCGCACGTTGGGCTGCGCGGCGCCGGTCAATCAAACGGCGGCGCGCGATCATCGCTACCCAGGTGGTTTCAGAACTGCGCGCGCCGTCATAACGCGCGGCGCTTTTCCAAAGGTCAATAAAGATTTCCTGCACGGCGTCTTCGGCTTCAGATGACGTAGGCGACAACTTGCGCGCCAACGACCAAACCAATCCGCCATACGTATCAATACATTCCTGCACTGCCGTTCGTTCTCCGGCGGCAATGCGAGGCAGAATATTTGCCGCAGTCTGCCCAGCCGATTTCGGCTTGATGTTTCCCTCGGTCATTCGCTCCCTTTCATCTAGTCTTCGTGTCACGGCAACGCGCGTTGCCCCGCCGCCGAAAAGCTGATTTGTTGCGACCGCATAAGCCATAATGTTTTATAAGTTAGGATCAGCGGATCAATTGCTGACCAGTTAAGTACTGTGGTAGCGACACACTGTCAATTACCTCAACTCAGATTTGTTCTTCGTCGGGGACGTCAGCGCGGATTCATGAAAAAACAGTGTCGGGAAAATTGACTTTGTTTCAAAAAGTACTTGTTAAATTACCGCGCTCGGCGTATAAGCCCTGACTATGAGTTCAGTTCAACCGTTGCGACCAGTGTTTCCTTCGCCAGAAGAAGATGAGCCGCCTGCCGTGCCTTCACTACACGGGCGGGCGATGGATAATCTGCGCTTCATCCGCGAGACGATGGAGCGTGCGTCGGCTTTCACTGCCGTGCCGGGTTGGGGCGGCGTATTCATCGGCGTGACGGCTTTGCTCGCGTCAGTGTGGGCGACGCGACAGACGACGATGCACGACTGGTTGTTCACTTGGCTGTGGGAGGCGCTGCTTGCGCTGGCCGTTGGCATCATCACGATGCGCCGCAAAGCGCGACAGGCTGATGCGCCGTTATGGTCAGGGCCAGGTCGCAGGTTTGCGTTGAGTCTCGCGCCGCCGCTGATTGCCGGATTATTTCTCACCGTCGTGCTTTATCGCGGACATCTATTTGCCGCGTTGCCGGGGTTGTGGTTGTTGCTTTACGGCGCGGGCATCGTCACGGGCGGAGCCTTTTCGGTGCGCATCGTGCCGGTGATGGGCTTGTGCTTTATGGCGCTGGGCATCGCGGCGTTGTTTCTGCCTGCGGCTTTCGGCAACGCGCTGATGGCAGCGGGCTTTGGCGGATTACACATCATTTTCGGTTTGATAATCGCAAGGAGGTACGGTGGCTAAACCAGCTCGTTCTGCTGCAAAAATTCAACACGACGAAGTGCCCGAAAAGCACGCGCCGTCGAAAGCGCCTGCTACGCGCGCCTTACAAGCCTTGCGCGTAGCCGAAAGGACGCCCGATCTCGACAACCTGATTCACGAACGCATCCGCTTGGGCATCGTCAGCGCGTTGGCGGCGAACGATTCGCTGACGTTCAGTGAATTGAAAGAGTTGCTGCAAACCACTGACGGCAACGTCAGCGTGCATACGCGCAAGCTCGAAGACGCGCAATACATCGTTTGCACAAAGTCATTCGCGGGGCGCGTGCCACGCACGGAATATCAACTGACTCCCGTCGGACGCCGCGCGTTGGGGCGCTATCTCGACCATATGGAAGCCCTGATTCGTGCGGCGCGCTGAGGCCGGGATTTTTGGACAGACCAGCGCGATGGCGTTTGGCCTTTGCGTTTGGAAGCCTAACGAGCGGTCGTCTACAATCCGTTCGTTTTATATTTCGCAGTGATTTAACCCCGAAGGAAATTTGTAATGTACCAAGCCACGCAAGTTGAACAGACCATGAGCGCCGTGATGGGTGTTCATCATCAAACGCTGACGCTCGAAACCCTGGACGGATTGCAATTCATAGACATCACCGATTCGATCAAGGACATCGTCGCATCCGCAGGCATTGAATATGGCTGGATCAATATTCAGACCAAACATACGACGACCGCTATCATCATCAACGAACACGAACCGCTGTTGCTTGAAGACATGAAAGACCTCTTTGAGCGCATCGCCCCCCAAGCCCACGATTATCGCCACAACGATTTCGAAGTGCGCACCGTCAACATGCAACCTGACGAAAGCCCCAACGGACATTCGCATTGCCGTTCGCTCTTTTTGCGCGCTTCAGAAACGATCAACATCGTCGGCGGCGAAATGCAACTCGGACGCTGGCAGCGCATCTTCTTTCTCGAACTCGATTGCCCGCGTCAACGCAACGTCTCTGTCATGGTGATGGGGCAATCCAACACACGCTTGCGCATCGCGCGCAATGGCAAAGCCTGACCTTCCACTTTTTCGCCTGTAACTTTTCTGAGTTCACTGACTGTGGGTTCCCACGGGCGAAAATTTGGCTAGCAACTTTGTTTAGTAAAGTACTTCAGAGGATAGTCTCATGTTAGTTACCCTTACCAACCATTGCTTGGGAGAAAGTTATGAACAATGAACCCGCTTCAGAATCAACCGTTGCGCCGGAATCGGTGGGCTATCAATCTGTGATGACGCCCGCGCCGACGGGGCCGCTTTATGAATCGCAATTGCAGCCAGCCACTGCCGGAGCCGCTGTGTTGAATCCGCCGCCGTTACCCGTCTTGATAGCCAGTCCGGCAACCCAACGCGGACTTTATATTCTTGCCATCGCGCTCGGCTCCGGTCTGGCGGGTGATTGGTTGTTACGCGCTACGCCGTGGGGCTTAAACCTGTCGGTCTGGCTGACGATTACGGCGGGCGGTGCGTGGTTCGTGTTTCGTCATGAAGGTAGCACGAATCCTGTCTGGTATTGGTTCGCCGTGCCGTTGGGATTTTTTTCGTTGGCGCTGGCGTGGCGCGATTCGATTACGTTGCAAGCGCTCGACCTCATCGCGTTGCTCGTCACGCTGTTGCTGTTAGCGATGCACACGCAACGCGGACGGTTGCGTTACGCCAGTTTGGTTGATTACGTTTTGGGCGGCTTTGAGTTGGCTGCGGAAGTTGCGATTGGCGCGTTGCTGTTGGTGTTCGGCGACATTCGCTGGCGCGAACTGCCGCGCAACGGCTGGTCGGCGCGCGCCTTCGCCATTGGCAAGGGCATCGCCATAGCCATTCCCGTGTTATTCGTTTTCGGCGGATTGCTGATGGCGGCAGATGCCATGTTTGAAAATCTGGTGTTCAAAGCCTTCGCGTTCGATAGTGCCGCGTTGATGTTACATCTGTTGGTCGCGGGTTGTGTCGCATGGCTGACCGGCGGTTATCTACACGGCTTGCTATCGTCCTCCGCCTTGATGCAACAGAAGAAGCCATCTTCATCGGCAAAAACTGCTTCAAGTTTTTTCAGCCTCGGCATCATCGAGACCGGCATCGTGCTGGGCTTGTTGAATCTGCTCTTTCTCGCTTTCGTACTCGTACAGTTTCGCTACCTGTTTTTCGGCGCGGCGGAATTTTTGCCGGGTGCGGGAACGGCTTTTGCGAATTACGCGCGGCGCGGGTTCTTTGAATTGGTGTGGGTCTCGCTGCTCGTCTTGCCGCTGCTGTTAGGCCTGCAATGGCTGTTGCGCAAAGACCAACCGCGCAACGAAACCATCTTTCGCTGGCTGGCCGTGACCCAGATTGCCTTGCTCTTTGTGATTATGGCTTCGGCGGTCAAACGCATGTTGCTTTATCACGAATGTTGCGGCCTGACGGAATTGCGCATTTATACATTGGCGTTTCAAGGCTGGCTCGCCGTCGTCTTTCTCTGGTTCATCCACACCGTCTTGCGCGGCCAGCGCGAACGTTTCGCCTTTGGCGCAGTCGTCGCGGGGCTATGCGTTATCGCGGCCTTGCACCTGCTGAACCCCGACTACCAGATTGCCCGCGTAAATCTCGCGCGGGGCCGTGCGGGGTTGCCGTTGGATGTTCAATACACGACTTCACTAAGTGCCGATTCCGTGCCCGCGTTGCTCGCAGGCGCGGCAGGCTTGCCCGTTGAGCATCAAGCACGCGTACACCAACGCTTGCTCGAACGCGATTGGAGCGGCGGCGCTACGGGTTGGCGCGGTTGGAACTGGTCGCGCGTGAAAGCCTATAAAACTGTTGTCGCTTTGCCGCGCTGAAGACGAACCATCACCGAGAGGAAACCATGAAAATCAAAATGATTTTGCCTGCGCTCACCGAAGCGAAAAGCCCTTTTTGGCGTCCGATCAAATACTCACTCTTTCCGCCGCTGGGCTTGGCGACGTTGGCGGGATACTTGCGCGATGACGATGAAATCACGTTGCAAGACGAACACGTCGAAATTCTCAAACTCGATGACGAGCCTGACCTGGTCGTCATTCAGGTTTACATCACATCAGCCAAACGGGCTTACGCGCTGGCTGACCATTACCGGGCGAAGGGCGCGTATGTTTGCCTCGGCGGCTTGCACGTTACTTCGTTGCCGGACGAAGCCGCGCCGCACGCCGACACGATTTTTCTGGGGCCGGGCGAAGACACCTGGCCGCAATTTCTCAACGACTATCGCGCGGGCCGTCAGCAGCAGCGATATGTTTCAACGCAACGCACACTGGTCGGCTTGCCGCGCATCCGCCGCGATCTCATCAAGCGGAAGTTGTATCTCGTGCCCAATTCGATAGTCGTTTCGCGCGGCTGCCCGCACACCTGCGATTTCTGTTACAAGGAAGCGTTTTTTGAGGGCGGCAAATCCTATTACGTCCAAACCGTAGACGACGCGCTCGCCGAGATCGAACGCCTGTCGGGACGCCATCTTTACTTTCTCGACGATCATCTGTTCGGCAATCCGCGCTTTGCCGCCGCACTGTTCGACGGCATGAAAGGTATGGGCAGGTTATGGCAAGCGGCGGGCACGGTGAATTCGATTCTCTCGCCCAACTTGCTCGAAAAGGCTGTCGCCGCTGGTTTGCGCAGTTTGTTCGTAGGCTTTGAAACCCTAGACTCAAACAATTTGCGCGAGCAACACAAACACCAAAACCTGAATCGCGATTACACCGTCGCCATTCGACGGCTGCACGACCTGGGCGTAATGGTCAACGGCAGTTTCGTTTTCGGTATGGATGGCGACGACGAAAGCGTATTCAGCCGCACGGTGGATTGGGCGGTCACGCAAGGCATAGAGACCGCGACCTTTCACATTCTCACGCCGTATCCCGGCACGGCGCTCTATAAGCGTATGGCCGCCGCCGACCGCCTCACGCACGGCGACGATTGGGATTTGTATGACACGCGCCACGTCGTCTATCGCCCTGCTCTCATGTCGCCGCAAACGCTGGAAGCAGGCTATTGGCAGGCTTACCGCGACTTTTATCGCTGGAGCGCGATTTGGCAGGGAGCCATGACCAAGCCAGATGGGGTCTCGCGTTTGCGCCACGCGGGCTACGCCGCCGGTTGGAAAAAGTTCGAACCGCTGTGGGATTGGGTCATTCGTGCGCGCCGCGCCGGGCAGATGCTGCCCGTGCTTGAAACCATCTTGAGCGGATTCGGCAAGCACCAGCCGTCAGCGCACAACCCGCTTGAATTTGCTGCTGCGCCGGAGCTAAAACTCGTTGATTTGGCAGGTACGAAATACTGAAAGAGGAATCGCAATGCCATTGCCAATCGCACACGGACTGATGGGCGCGACAGTGATCGCGCTCTGTCATCGTCAACAGGATGGAAACCGAAACTGGCGCGTTTATGCATTGGGCTTTTTGCTGGCCGTCGCGCCCGATTTCGATTGCGGATTCAAGTGGTTGCCCTTCGCGCCTTTTGCCGGACGCGGCTGGCATCACGACTTTACGCATTCACTGGGCTTCGCGCTGCTGTGCGGCTGGCTTGCGGCGGTGCTGTTGCACAAAAGCGCCGAGCATACGCGGATGATGTTTGTATATGCTGCCGCGATG
>JANNUY010000051.1:0-1994 GCA_031414155.1 Acidobacteriota bacterium | reverse complement strand
CAAGACCTGGCGTTTCCTTATAGCAACGATCCGAATTACAAACCCGGCAAGCGCGGCTTTAACGTAGCGCAACTGCCCATTCCGAATCCCGAAGACGACGCGACGATCAAACAAATGGTCGCGGGCAGCGTCGGATATTTGCTGGCGTGGAACCCCGTCACACAAAAAGCCGCGTGGAAAGTTACCTATAAACATCCGCTCAATGGCGGCGTGCTTTCGACTGCGGGCAATCTGGTTTTTATCGGCACGACTGACGGGCGCGTTGTGGCCTATTCCGCCGATCAAGGCGCGCAGTTGTGGGAAGCTCCAGCCAACACCGGCATCATTGCGCCGCCGGTGACTTATTCGGTGAAAGGCGAGCAATACGTCACCGTTATGGCGGGCTGGGGCGGGGTGCTGGGCGTGGTTGGCGGCGACATTGCGGCGGCGGCAAACGTGAAATCAGTCGCGCGCGTGTTGACCTTCAAACTCGACGGCAAAGCTGTCTTACCGCCTTTGCCACCAGATGCAGCTATTCCCGAACCGCCGCCGTTGGTGGCTTCAGAACCAGTCATTCAAGGCGGAAGGATTCTTTACACGGCCTATTGCGCGACGTGTCACGGCGGCGCGGCGGTCAGCGGCGGCGTGATTGCCGACCTGCGCCATTTGAATCAGGACAAGCACGAAGCCTTTGTCGGCATTGTGCGCAACGGCCTGACCAGCAAAGGCATGCCGAGTTTTGCGGGCGTGTTGAAAGATGATGAAATCAAAGCGATTCAGGCTTACGTCATCAAACGCGCGCACGACGAACGGAAAAAGTAATAAGGAAAAGTAAGTTGTGAATAATGAATTGAAAATAGGCTTCGTTGGCTTTGGCGAAGCAGGGTACCGCCTCGCTTGCGGTTTACGCTCTGCGGGAATTGAGCGACTCGCCGCTTATGATCTGCACACGTTTACGCCTGGGCGTGGCGAACGCATCCAAGGGCGCATGGCTGAAACCGCCGTGACGGTGTGTGCATCGTCTGAAGCGTTAGCCGGGCAATCCGACATACTGCTTTCGGTCGTGACGGCCAGTTCCGCCGCTGAAGCCGCCGCGCAGACTGCGCCCCATTTGCAGGCGCGGCACTTTTACGCTGACCTGAATTCGGTTGCGCCCGAAACCAAACGCACGATCCATCAAACCATCACCGCTGTGGGCGTGCGCTTTGTCGAAGCCGCTGTGATGGCTCCGGTGCCATTGTTGCAAGGCCATACAGTCCCAATGCTGTTGGGCGGAATGCATGCGCAAGTGTTCGTTGACTTGCTCGCGCCTTACGGTCTGAAACTCGAAGTGGTGTCAGAGCAAATCGGCGCGGCGGTCGCGGTCAAGATGTGTCGCAGCATCGTCGTCAAAGGACTCGAAGCCTTGTTGTTTGAATGCGTGCTGGGCGCGACGAAATACGGCGCAGATGAGCGCGTGTTTGCTTCGCTCGAAGCGTCGTGGCCGGGCATGAATTGGAGCAAGCTGGCAGGTTATTGCATGAGCCGCGTCATCGAACACGGTGAGCGTCGTGCGCGCGAATTAGAAGAAGTGGCGGCTATGTTGCGCGCCGCAGGCATCGAACCGCTGATGGCCGAAGCCATCGTTAAGCGGCAGGATTGGGGCGCGCAGCTTGGTTTGAAAGAACATTTCGATGGCAAAGTGCCAGAAGATTACCGAACCCTCGCGCAAGCGATTGAGCAAAAAATGTAGGGCAGGTTCTCAACCTGTTCGCACATCCATAAAAGTAGAGCAGGTTGAGAACCTGTGCTACCCATTACCAGAGGAAGCACTATGTACCGAAGCGATGTAGTAGGAAGCCTGTTGCGACCGGCTTATTTGAAAGACGCGCGCGTCAAACACGAAGCGGGCGAAATGGCTGACACGCTGTTCAAGCAAATCGAAGACCGCGCCGTCAGAGAGGCAATCGAATTGCAGGAACGCGCCGACATCGAAGTCGTCACCGATGGCGAGATGCGGCGCTATGCGTTTTATG
>JANNUY010000050.1:0-7890 GCA_031414155.1 Acidobacteriota bacterium | reverse complement strand
CCGCTGGCGATGCGCACTACGCCGCCAATCGTCCAGTTGCCCAGCACTTGTTTGACCAATTGGCTGGGGCCTACGCGCGGCGTGTCGTAACTAAACCCAGTCACGAAGATGTGCGGTTGCGAAGTGGCGGCCAGTGATTTTTGCGCGTTGCGGTTGAAGGCGTTGTTGACCGTCGGGCCACCCAAACCGGGGTTGCCGCCGTTGCCGAGCACGAGTTCTTTTTGGAAGGTATAAGCTGCTGTCAAATCCAGCCCTTGCGAATAACGCTTGGTCAGCTTGACCTGCAACGAGTCGTACCAGTTGTTGCCCAACGGCGCCCAACGCACGCCGAGCCGGTCGTTGAATTGTGGGAAGGGACGCAAGGCTTGCATCACTGTGGCGCTGTTCGGGAAGCCGACGTAAGGCGCTTTGATGCCGCGCGCCGCTGCTGCTGCCGAGTCAATGCGCGAAGTCAGCAACGTGCGATCTGCCGCGTTGTTCAGGTCAATGCCCAACGTAGCGAGCCGCGCGGGATTGATCGCGTTGACGTTGACGAGGCCGTCGGCTTCGAGCCAGACGCCGCGATTGGCGACGTAAGCAGCTTCGACCACTAAATTGCGAAACAGTTCGCGTTGCAGCGAGATGTTCCATTGATTGATGCGACCGGGGCGTCCGGCGTTTTTATCTTGAATGACGCCCCACCAGAAATCGCCAAAGCTGCTGGTTTGGCCGGCAATCGGGCGAATGCCGGGGTCGAGCGAGGCTTTATAAAGATCAGCCGAGTTGTATACCAAGCCGTCTTTCAATTGCAGCGCTGCTTGTCCAAACGCCGGGTTGCTGAAATCAATCGTGTTGAAGCCCAAGCCCAACGTCGGCGCACCGCCGGTGATATACCACCAATTGCCACCGGCGCTGTAACTAACGCCCCAACCGGCGCGGACTACGGTTTTGCTGTTGATCTGATAAGCGAAATTCAAACGCGGGCCGAAAGCATAAGGATAGGTTTTAGTGAATTCGCAATTGCAACGTCCCGGCCCGTTGCCAGCGTAAATGAACGCGCCGGGCAAGCCGCCCGCCGAAGGGTTCGGCGTCGTCAAACTAATCTGGCTGGTGCGATTGTGCAGCTCGCGGCCTTGTCCGCCGTAATCCCAACGCAAGCCATAAAACATCGTCAGCTTGGGCGTGAGCTTCCAACCATCTTGCGCATAAACGCTGATGGCTTGCTTGCGCCATTGAATCTGTTTGGGTGCCGAAACCGTCGCCGTTTGCGCGTGTCCCAACAGGAAACTGGCATAACGATAACCGATGTTGCCGCCACCAATGCCGATGTTTTGCAGATAAGGCAGCCCCGTCTGCGCTTCGCCAAACGCCACGCGGCCTTGCGCGGCAGTCAAGTTTTGGTCGCTCCAGACTTCCTGATTGAATTGCGCGCCGAACTTGATTGTGTGGTTGTTGCGCACCCACGTCGCGCTCGTGACCGCCGTCAGTTTGTCGTTCCAGAACTTGTTGGCTTGCACGGGGCCGAACGCGCTCGAACCGCCGCGATTGCCTTGCAGGTTGCCGAGGCCGGGGCCGACGATGCGTGGGAAACCCGATGGCGTAGTCGCAGAGCCTTTGAAGCCAATCGCCGCCGCGTCATAAGAAGTCACGGCATCAGGCGCGCTGTCGGGATTGTGGAAGCGCAGAAAGCCCGCGCCCATCGTAAAAATAAAACGCGGTGTCAGCGTTTTATCGAGATTCAAACGCACGGTGTGGCCGTAAATTTTCTGATCGCGGCGTCCCGTGAGTGGAATCGGCAAGCCGTCTGCGCCAGTGATTTGCGTCGTATTTTGCACCGACCAATAACCGGAAAGTTTCGTCTGGTCGTTGAAGCTATGATCAATTTTTACGCTGGGGATTTGCTGATACCTGAAATTCGGAATGCGCGGATCCCAATTGTTTTGCAACTCGGCATTGTCCGGCTTCGGAAGCAGATCTTGAATTTTCGCTGCTACCGGATCAATCAACGAAGTCGGAATCACGTTGTTGGCGAACGGGTCGCGCACGATGTAATTCGTGCCGCTCACGTTCACCGTCCGCGTAGTGCGCGGATCATAAATCGCGTTCTCCATAATCGGTCGCCCCAGCACGTCGGTGCCGAGTTGGCGTCCGGTCAAGGCCGCGCTGAAATCACCGCGCCGATAAGCTTCGGTCGGCACCGTCGCCAACGAACCCGATGAACGAGTCACGTTGCGATACTTTTCGAGATTGACGAAAAAGAAGGTCTTGTTGCGTCCGTCATAAAGCCACGGCACGCGCACCGGGCCGCCGACGGTGAAACCATAATCGTGCTTGCGGTCGAGCGCACGCGCGGCGCGCGGGCTGGTGGCAAACGGCGTCGAGAGCGGACGATAAGCGTTCAGGGCTTCGTTGGTGAAGTATTCATACGCCGAGCCATGAAACTGATTCGTGCCCGACTTGGTGGTGAAGTTAAAGACGCCGCCAATCACCTGTCCGAATTCCGGCGCGAAGTTATTGGTCTGAATCGAAAACTCGCCGATGGTTTCAACCGAAGCAGCCGCGACAGTACTCGTCCACACCGTATCGTTCGTGCTGGTGACATCTTGCCCCTCGAGATAAATCTTGAACGAACCCGGCGGCGCACCGTTGATGCTGGCGTTTTGATTCGTGCCGGAAATACCCGGCGCTAATTGAATAAAGCTCAGCCAACTGCGCACCGAATTAGTCGCGGCGAAATTGATCGGCAGCGAGTTGAGCAGTTCGCCGCTGATGTTGGTGCTTTGTTCTGCCGTCTCAGTTTTAAGCAGCGACGCCTGGTCGCTGATCGTGACCGTTTCAGAAGCCGCGCCGACTTCCATCGCCGCATTCACACGCGTAGTTTGCGCCACCTGAATTTGTACATTCGCTGCGCGAAAGCCCTTGAAACCACCGGCTTCCACCGTCAGTTCATAAGTTCCGGCGGGTAACGACGTGAGGGTGTAATTGCCCGATTCCGTCGTAGTGGTTTTGGCTTCTGAACCGGTTGCCAGATTGCGCAACGTGATGGTTGCACCCGCCACGACGGCGTCTGCGGGGTCTTTTACCGTACCCGTGACAGTGCCACGGTCGCTTTGGGCAAAGGCCGCTACTGTCAGCAGCATTAAACCGATCGCAGTTAATACGACTCTCATTGCAGGCTTCCTCCTTGCACAAACCCGCGTTGGCAGGTTCGGCTTGTCGTGAATGTTGTTGATTGAGTGCAGGTGTCCGAGCTTACTTGCTTGCCCGGCAGGGTCTGACGCCCTATTGGTTTGATCTTATCCCAGCAACCTGAAATTCTAAACGAATCACCATCCACTGAGACCAAACGAAAGTTGGGGCTGGCAGAAATGTCTCATCCCCAACTTTGGGCTAGTCAGGCGATGGCTGGCTTTCCGTTATACTGATTCGACGTTCAGCACTTTAGGCACTTTTAGGAGATTCCCAATCACGATGAAAAACTACGCAATGCTGCTGTGTATCTTGCTGTTGCCGGCCTCTTTGTTGGCCGCGCAACAACCCAAAGAAATTTTGCTCTGGCCGAATGGCGCGCCTGGTTCTGAAGGCAAGACCGGCGACGAAGCCGTGCGCGTCACACCGGACGGCGAACACGTCATCTCGAACATCCACAAGCCTTCGATCACGCCTTACCTGCCCGCCAAAGACAAAGCCACGGGTGCAGCCGTCGTCGTCGCGCCCGGCGGCGGACACAGTGCCTTGTGGGTAGATCACGAAGGCCACAACTTCGCCAAGTGGCTTGCCACGCGGGGCATCGCTGCTTTCGTACTCAAATATCGTCTCGCGCGCGAACCCAACTCGACTTACAAAATTGAAGAGCATGGATATTGGGATACGCAACGCGCTGTTCGTTTGGTGCGCAGCCGCGCCAAAGAGTTCGGCATCAATCCTGGTCACGTAGGCGTTTCGGGCTTTTCTGCTGGCGGCGAAGTCGCGGCTTTTGCGGCGATGCGTTATGACGCAGGCAATAAAAACTCGGCTGACCCGATTGAGCGCGAACCTTCGCGTCCTGATTTTCAAGCGATGTTTTATCCGGGGCAGTCCGGCAAGATCGTACCGACCAAAGACTCGCCGCCGATCTTTTTGCTCGCGGGTTACAAAGACCGTCCCGACATCTCGCGGGGACTGGCCGAAGTCTATTTGCGCTTCAAAGACCTGAATGTTCCCGCAGAGTTGCACGTCTACGCGACCGCCGGCCACGGCTTCGGCATGCGGGAACGCAACAAGAGCGCGATTGCGACGTGGCCTGCGCGTTTTGAAGAGTGGTTGGCAGAGTTGGGAATGTTCATCAATGAAGCGCCGAAGATCGCGGGCAATAACGCTCCGTCAAAAGTCATGATTGCGGCGAATGACGAGCCGGGCGAACGGCTGGTTGTGGCTGGCGTAGTGTTTGGCGCGGACGGAAAAACGCCGCTCCCCGATGCTTCGGTTTATGTTTATCACACCGATGCCAAAGGGCTTTACACGCCCGGCGCATACAACGACAACCGCATCCCGCGCTTGCGCGGCTATCTGCGCACCGACGCACAAGGCCGTTATGAATACAGCACGATCAAGCCGGGACACTACCCCGACGACACCGCGCCGATACACATTCATTACCACGTCAACGCGCAGGGCTTGCGAGAGAATGTTTTCGAGATCGTGTTTGACGGCGACCCGAAACTGAGTAGCGACATCCGTGCGAAAGCCGCGCAGGAAGGCAGCGGATTCGCGCTTTGCCATCCGACGCGCGATGACAAGGGCGTCTCGCGTTGCACCCAAAACGTCACATTGAAGCAGTAACGGTTTGGCCTGCGCACTTTGCTTACCCTGAACGCGGTCAACCAATAGGCGCTCCCGCACTCGCGCAAAAGACGGCTGACGGCTGGCGCGTGCGACTGGGCGAGCAAGTGACTACGTGGTATGAAATTAAGATTGAAAGGTAGGTATTTGGAGTGCTGAGGCTTGACGCAGCTTTGGTGTTCGCACCGAACCAGCTCACTGCCATCGAAAGCTTTCGACCATGAACGAAAAGCGGTGTCGAGCCACCGCACTCCACATTAAGCAATGCCCGACTCGACCAAAATCCGCGTCATTCTGGTGGACGATCATCCGGTCGTGCGCTTTGGCTTGGCTGCGATTATTGGTTTGCAAAAAGACATGGCCGTCGTCGGTGAAGCGGGTTCAGGCGAAGAAGCCTGCACCGTATGCGCCCGTCACGCGGCAGACGTTTTGTTGATGGATTTGCGCCTGCCACACATGAGCGGCGTCGAAGCGATTCGCACGTTGCGCCCACAACATCCGAAGCTGCGGTTCATCGTGCTGACGACTTATGACCGCGACGAAGACATTCACCGCGCTTTAGAAGCCGGTGCGCAGGCTTATCTGCTCAAAGGCATGTCGCATAACGAACTCGCCAACGCGATTCGCCGCGTACACGCCGGATTGAAATACTTGCCCGAACTCGTCTCGAAAAGTCTGGCCGAACGTCCGCCGCATTCCGAACTAAGCGCGCGCGAAATGGAAGTGCTGGAACTGATTGTGAGTGGTCACAGCAACCGCGCCATCGGCGACGCGCTCGGCATCAGCGAAGCAACGGTCAAATGGCACGTCAACATTATTCTCAGCCGCATGAACGTCAGCGACCGCACACAGGCGACGGTAGCCGCACTGCAACGCGGCATTGTGCATTTGCCCTGATCAACTCATTTTCTATTTGCCATTTTCTATTTGTCATTTGCCATTGGCGCGCGCTTGAGCAACGACAAATGACAAATAGAAAATGGCAAATAGAAAATGATTCTTCTTTCCCGAACAAAATGGTTACTACTCTGGCTGCTGCTCTTCGCTTGCTCAACTGTCATTGCGTCACCGGATGACGCGGCTTACAGCCGCCGCGTTTGGCGCAATGGCGACGGCTTGCCCGAAGATTTCGCGCAGGCGTTGACGCAAACGCCGGATGGCTATTTGTGGATTGGTACGAGTGGCGGTTTGGTGCGGTTTGACGGAGCTTCATTCGCTGTCTTCAACCGCGAACAGTCGGCGGCGTTTCAGGATGACAGCGTTTATACGTTGTGCGTTACGCGCGCGGGCGCGTTGTGGGCGGGCACTGAAGGCGGCGGCTTGGTGCGTTATCAACGCGGCGAGTTTCGCGCGTATGGCGTCAGCGAAGGGCTGACGAATGGTTTCGTGCGCGTCATTTTTGAAGACAGCGCACAGCGGCTTTGGATTGGCACTGACGGCGGACTGTTTCGCCTTGAACAGGAAAAGTTCATTCGCATAGACGACCGCGACAACGTGCCGCGCATGAGCGTTCACGCTATTTGCGAAGACCGCGCCGGACGCTTGTTGATCGGCGGTCGCGGCTTGCTGATTTTGCACGGCGCGACGACCAGTTACTTCACGTCGAATGAAAGCCAGGCTGACAACAGCATTCGCACGCTGCTGCAAACCGCCGACGGCGCACTCTGGATCGGTTCTATCGCGGGGCTGCGCCGCCTCGAACCAAACCACAGCGGCAATCCGTTTTTGCAACCCCGGCGCTTGAGCCAAATCAACATCGGCGTGTTGCGCGAAAGCCGCGCCGGGCAATTGTGGATTGGCTCTTATGGACAAGGTTTGTTGCATTATCAAAATGGGCAGATCA
Source organism: Acidobacteriota bacterium (assembly GCA_031414155.1). GTDB lineage: Bacteria > Acidobacteriota > Blastocatellia > RBC074 > RBC074 > JACPYM01. The sequence continues at coordinate 1,247 of JANNUY010000050.1, read as the reverse complement.
CCAAATTCACCGCGCCTGCGATGTTACCGCACAACAACGTATTGGCTTTGTTTGAAGACAACGAAGACAACATCTGGGTCGGCACGCAAGGCGGCCTCTTGCGCTTGAGTCCCAGCGTCGCCAGCACCATCACTACTGCCGACGGTACGCCGCAAAGCATCAACAGCATCTATTTAGACCGGGGTTTAGACCGTGGGCAAGACCCGCGCGGCGAACTGTTAGTCGCCGCGTTGAACGGGCAATTGCTGCGCGTCGTAAATCAGCAACTCGTGCCGGTTCAGTTGCCCGCTGAATTGCGCAACGTGCCGGTGCGCAACGTATTCCGCGACAGCCGCAACGCGCTCTGGCTCGGCACGGACGGGCAAGGCATCGTGCAGCTCACGGGCGCAAACGTCGCGCGTTACACCATGCAACAAGGTTTGAACAGCGATTTCACGCGCGCCTTTTGCGAAGACCGTGACGGCAGTTTGTGGATCGGAACCGACAGCGGCCTCAGCCATCTGACGGGCGACAACATTCGCAATTTCACCGTGCGCGAAGGCTTGGCCTATAACAGCGTGCGCGCGTTGTTGCTCGACCGGGCAGGCAGTTTGTGGATTGCGACCGATGGCGGCTTGAGCCATTTGCGCGCGAATGAATTCATTGCCGAACCCGCGCTCGAACGTTTGCGCGGACGCAAGGTTTGGGCTTTGCACGAAGACGCCGCTGGCGTTTTATGGATTGGTACGCACGGCGACGGGCTGTTTCGATTCAAGCAGGGCGCGTTGACGCAATTCACCACGCAAGCCGGATTGCCCAGCAACAAGATTTATTTCATCGCCGAAGACGCGCGCGGCAATCTGTGGTTGAGCAGCCCGAACGGCATTCTGTCAGTGGCGCGGCAGGCGTTAGAAAGTTACGCCGAACGCGCGTCAGGCCAATTGGCGGTGCGCGTTTACAGCACCGCCGAAGGCTTGAACACCAACCAGATGAGCGGCGGCGTGCAACCGGCGGGCGCATTGCTTGCGTCGGGCGAGTTGTGGATTCCGAGCGCGAAAGGCGCAGTGCGTTTGTTGCCCGACGGCGCTGCCCGTCGCGCTGCGCCGCCCGTATTCATCGAACAGGTTTTCGCCGACGATCACGCCGAACCATTGGCCGAACCATTGGCCAAACCGTTGAACGATGCGCTGCAACTGGGCACGGGACACCACAAACTCGAAATTCACTACACCGCGATTCGGCTGCGTTCGCCCGATCATTTGCGGTTC
>JANNUY010000049.1:0-1253 GCA_031414155.1 Acidobacteriota bacterium | reverse complement strand
ACGGTGGGCTGCGCGCAATGCCATACGCATAAGTTCGATCCGATCACGCACCGAGACTATTACCAGATGCTCGCGTTCTTTAACTCGACGATTGACACGAACAATCAAGGCCCCGTCGTGCCCGTCCAGCGCGGCGAACTGTTCGGCAAAATCGAAGCCGCCGAGGCGATGCCGATACGGCGCGGCCTGCCCGTGGGCGAACTCAAGCAAAGCGATTGGGAGCAACAGGAAATTGCGCGCTTGGAAAAGAATCCGGCAGTGACCGCCGAGAAAAAAGAAATCGAGTGGCGTTCGTTTGAACTGGTCAAAGCCGACACCGAAGCCGCAGGCAAATTGACGCAACTCAAAGACGGTTCGTTTTTGATTACGGCGAACGCGGCGGTGAATGACGCCTATCGCATCTTGGTGCGCATCCCCGCGCCGCGTGTCGCCGCCGTGCGTCTCACCGTCTTACCGCACGAAGCCTTGCCAAATCGCAGCACTGGGTTAGGCGCGGACGGCTCGTTTGCGTTGAGCGAGTTTTCGATCATTTCAGAAGGCGGCGGACACAATTTCAGCGACGCTTTTATGCCCGCCGCTGAAGCTGAACAAAGCGGCGTTCCTGCCCCCCGTGCCGCAGCCGATGGCGACCGTCGTACGGCGTGGACGGTGCAACCTGACGCCCAACCGCATCAAGCGATTTTCCTGTTCGGGCAAGGCAAGACTTTCGCCAGCCGCCAGATTCAATTCATCATGCGGCACGAAGCCGAAACCGGGCGCGGCATCGGTCATTTCAAAATCGAAATCGCTACTGAAACGCCGCACGACGCACGCGGCGCGGCCTTGCTCGCAGCTTTGAAATTGCCGCTCAATGCGCGTTCGCCCGAACAGCAAACCATCGTTGACGCGGCCTTTGCTTCGGCGCGTGTGGTCAGAGAAAAGCAACAGGGCAACGCCGTCTTTGCCATGGTGATGCGCGACACCAACGCGCCGCGTGAGTCTTATATTTTCACGCGTGGCGATTTCACACGCCCCGACAAAGCGGTTGGCTTGCTGCAACCCAACGTCATCAGCGCGATTGCACCCGCCTTGCCTGAAACAAACCAGCCGCGCACGCGCCTCGATCTCGCCAAGTGGCTCGTAGACCCTGCCAACCCGCTCACCTCGCGCGTCACGATGAATCGCATCTGGATGCGTTATTTCGGACGCGGCATCGTCGAAACCGAAGAAGATTTCGGCACGCAGGGAGTGCCGCCCACGCACCCTGAGTTGTT
>JANNUY010000048.1:0-2757 GCA_031414155.1 Acidobacteriota bacterium | reverse complement strand
ACAAAGCGCGACGCAAAGCCCTGAATGCCATAAGCTCCGGCCTTATCAAATGGCTCACCGGTCGAAACATACCAATCAATTTCGGCTTCACTCGTCGCGGCAAATTTGACGCGCGTGACGGCGACTTCTGACAAAACCGTTTCGTTGTGAACGAGCGCGATGGCAGTGAGGACTTCGTGCCATTCACCGCTCAAGAGTCGCAACATTCGCCGTGCGTCTTCTGCATCAACGGGTTTGCCTGCGATTTCGTTGCCCCCTCTTGTCTGGAAGACGACGGTTGTGTCTGCGCCGAGTATGGTTTCGTCAGGGCGGGCCACGGCCTGGGCTTTTTGCTGCGCAAGGCGTGCGACGTAATCGTGCGGCGACTCGTCGGGCATCTGGGTTTCGTCAATGTCGGCGACGCGGACGGTGAATTCGATGCCTGCGGCGCGCAGCAAATCAGCGCGACGCGGCGAGGCCGAGGCCAAGATTAGCGAGAAGTTGTTGAGCTTGTCGGTCATATCCTTTTTGTCTACACTGCCAATGGATTCAACGAATTGCATTGCAGCACACCGTAACAAGCTATGTCTAACCGCAAGCGCGCGCTTTCCCTCATCATCATTGGACTTTTTTGCCTGATCGGCTTGACCGATTTCGCATGGCAGGCGCTTGCGCAAAAGGCGGGCAAGCATAACGCCGACCGCGAGAAATTAGCTAAGAAGCCTGCGCCTTCCGGTACGATTCAACAGCGGTTGGATAAAGACGATGGATACGCCGTGGCGCTGTTTTTTTCGGGCGACATTCACGGCAACCTCGAAGTGTGCGGCTGCCCGATTCATCCGCTGGGTGGCGTCGCGCGGCGGATAGGTTACATCAACGCCTTCAAAAAACGCAGCCCCGATGTGCCCATCGTGATGGTAGACGCGGGACGCATTTTCGCCGATGACAAGCGCGGCGACTCGAACGAACTCGTCGCCGATGCGCGGCTGATGAACGATTGGATCGTGCGCGCCAATGAGGTGATGGGTCTCGAAATCGTCAACCTGTCTTACCGCGATTTGCTTTACGCCGGAGACTTGCTCAAACCCGATACGACACTCAAGCCGGAAAAATCAGTGCTGTTATCGGCGAATGTGAAAGCGACGGATAACCTGCGCGAAAACCCTGCGCCTTACGTCATCAAAACCGTCACGGGCAAGCGGCTCAAAGCGCCCGTACGCATTGCCTTCATCGGCTTGAGCGATTTGCCGCCCGATGATTTCAAGGGGCAAGTGGCGGCCAGCGGCTTTGCCGTTCACGATCCGCTCGCCATCGCCAAAAAAGAATTGGCCGAAGTGCAGGACAAAGCCGATGTGACGGTGATCGTCGGCTATCTCAAACGCGGCACGGTCAACAAGCTCGCGCAACAAAACCCCGACCTTGATCTGATTATCAACGCCGATGGCACGGGCATTACGCTCGACCCGATGCAAGTCAACAATACGTTGATTATGTATGCGACCAAAGAAACCAAACACCTCGGCGAGTTGCGCTTTTACGCCGACGCTGACGGCGGCATCGAACGCTTCACGGTGCGTTATGTCGAGTTAGACGAAGTCATTGCCGATGACGCCTCGCTGGCGACGATGACCAAAACGGCGCGCAAAGAAATTGACGCGGTGCAAACCAAAATGGCCGAAGACGAAGCCGCGATTATTGCCGCCAAAATCGCGGTGGACGGCTTGCCGCCTTCTTCGTTTGTGACTTCTGAAAAGTGTGCGCAATGCCACCAAGCTGAATTTAACCAGTGGCAAAAGACGCGGCACGCGCAGGCTTTCAAAGGACTCGAAACGCGCCAGCGCATTTACGACGCGGCTTGTGTGGGCTGCCATTCTGTCGGCTTCAAGCAAGCCGGGTTCATCAACATCAAGGCCACGCCGCAATTCGCCAACGTGCAATGCGAGTCGTGCCACGGCCCCGGCGCTGACCACGCGGCGAAACCTGAGAAAGGCAAATACACGACACCGACAGCGCCCGCGAGTTGCGTCGGCTGTCACGACCGCGACAACAGCCCCGATTTCGTATTTGAAAAGTACTGGCCCGTCGTCGCACACGGCAGCTTAAAAATAGTTCCGGCAATCAAGCCAGCAACTAAAGCTCGAAAGAAATAAGGCCGAGTGCGCAGCGCGAGCTTTTACTCCGCACTCCGCACTCCGCACTCCGCACTATGAACAGCATGCTCAAACTCATGCCGACGATGATTCGCCTGTCGGGCGACAGCGAAGAGGTGCGCGAGCAAGCGGCCTTCGCGGCGTGGCGCATCGTGACTGGGCCGCAGATTTCGTATTCGTGCATTCCGTTGCGCCTTGAGCAAAAGCATTTAATCGTCGCCGTGCCAGATTTTTCGTGGAAGAATCAGATGGAAAAAGTCAGTGGCGATTATCTCTTTCGGCTCAACTCCGTCATCGGCATGCCGGTCGTGACCTATATCGAATTTCGCATTGATTACGGCTTCGTCAAAAAAACGCAGGAAGCCGAACCCAAACCGATAGCTTTTGAACATACGGCGGAACTGACCGAAGAACTGCGCGCCGACGCAGAACAAATCGAAGACGAAAAGCTGCGGGAACAGTTCCTGCGGGCGGCGGCAAAATACCTCGAACGCAAAGGAGCTACGGAAAAAGACAAAGCGTGACAGCCTGGGTACGCGCGCGGGCGCCCCCCCCCCGGGGGGGGGCACCCCCCCCCCCCGGGCCCCCCCCGAACCCCCGGGGTTTGGTTTTAATAAAAAAAAACACT
>JANNUY010000047.1:0-4676 GCA_031414155.1 Acidobacteriota bacterium | reverse complement strand
GAACGTAACAGCCAACGGCCGTCGCTCGCACGGTACACTGCTATGTCAGTTTGGCCGTCGCCGTCGAAGTCACCGATGATTGGCGCATCACCCGGCTGACCGAGATAGACCGCCTGTTCGGTTTGATCGCTGCTGCGCTGGATGTGCAGGCAGCTTTCAGCCTTACGCCAAACAGCCAGGTCAGCGCGTCCGTCGCCGTCGAAATCGGCGGGCATCGGCACGTCGCCTGACAAGCCGAACTGCGCTTTCATCAGTTCGCCGCCCAGACTGTATTTAATCAGCCAGCGTCCATTGCGCGAACTCCAAACTGCTGCGTCCGTACGATGATCGCCATCGAAATCAGCCGCCGCCGCAACGTACTCATCTTTCTGATTCTGATTTGGGTCATTCGGTTCGACGAGCGCGATGCGGTGCAATTCATTGTCACTACTAAACGTGACTTGCCACTCGCCCAAGTCCGCACGCCATTGCGCCAAATCGCTCTTGCCGTCGCCGTCGAAGTCATTTCTGACCGCGCGGCTCGCCAAAGTAGTCGGACGCGCGCCCGACACCGTCAGATTTGCCGTATTGCTCACCGGCCCAGCCACTGGCGATTGATCGGTCGTGATGCCCGAAGTGGTGTTCGGCCACGTTCCCAACGTACTGCTCGTAACGGGGAAGCTCACCGTACAACTGCCGCTGCCCGGTATCACGATGCCGCTGAAGCTCAGATTGCTCGCGTTCGCCGGTATCGTAATCGTAGCCAACGTCGCACACGTGCTGCCAATCGGTCCGCCGACCGCAGTCATGTTCGTGAGCGTATCGGTAACTGAGCCGAGTACGCCAAACGGCAGCGTATTGCTCAAGGTCAGCGTCACCGTTGACGTACCGCCGCTCACAATCGTCGTCGGAACAAATGCTTTCGCAATCGTCGCCGTCGTCGGCGCATTCACCGTCAGATTCGCCGTATTGCTCACCGGGCCTGCCGTAGGTGATAGATTCGTCGTCACGCCCGATGTCGCATTCGGATGCGTGCCCACAACAGTGCTACGCACGGCGAAGTTCAAAGAACAACTGCCGCTGGCGGGCAAAATAATTCCGCTGAAGCTCAGATTGGTGGCATTCGGCGCAAACGTGATCGAAGACAACGTTGCGCATGTGCCGCCAATCGGGCCGCCCACCGCCGTCATGTTGGTGAGCGTGTCAGTGAACGCAGCGATCACTGACATGGCCGCTGTGTTATTCAAGGTTAGCGAGACAATCGAAGTTCCGCCCGCCGTAATCGTCGTCGGGCTGAACGCTTTCACCACTGTCGGCATCGGCGGCGTATTCACCGTCAGCGTCGCCGTATTGCTCGGCGCACCTGCCACCGGCGTGAAGTCCGTCGTTGCGCCCGACGTGGTATTCGGCCACATCCCGACCACCGTGCTGCGTACCGGGAATATCACCGTACAACTGCCATTGGCAGGCATGGCGATACCACTGAAACTCAGATTGGTCGCATTCGCCGCTAACACAATGGGCGCTAGCTGTGCGCAACTGCCGCTTACCACACCGCCAACGGCGGACATATTCACCAGTGTATCAGTGAACGCAGCGACCAGACCGATGGTGCTGCCATTGCCTAAGGTCAGCGTCACGGTTGATGTGCCGCCCGCCGTAATCGTCGCCGGAGCAAATGCCTTGGCAATCGTCGGCGCAGTGACAGCCGGTGCAGTGACGCAGAAAAGTTGCGAATCAGAAGCCGGTAAGGTTTCAGCGATTACGCATACTTTTGCATCGGCGAACACATTCACGCCCAGCAGGAAGCGCAGATCAATCGAAGCGCCCGCCGCTAACGGTGCCGCCTCTGTCACTGAACTCACCGACCACGAACTGTAATAACCGCCGCCCAACGCTTGCGTAGCCGGTTCTTCGAGCGTCGTGCCTTTCACTGTCACCGTCGTTGCGGTGCAAGGGTTCGTCACCATCACATCGGTGGAGCTAAGCGCGCGCAAATCCGCCATCACTGGCAAAGTAGTAATATCGGCTATGCGGAAGCGCAACCGGGTCAACGGCGCGCCCGTGTTGTTGGTGTAACGCTGCCGCACATCCAACGTGCCCAACGCGCCATTCGCCACCGCTGTCGTATCGCGCATCGTGTTGGGAGTAACCAAACTGCCCACGCAAGGCGCGAAGTTGGCATTCGCCAGCGTGGAACCAGGCCGACGAATCGGGCCGTCCAGATTGGCGGGGCCGGGTGCGCCGAGGCGCTGACCCAAACCGCGATCAGTGCTGACCGTGCTGGCAAACAGGAAGTCGGCCACGTTGTCGTCGGTTTCTTTCGGTAAGCCCGTCGCAATGTCGCGGAAGATCATGACTTGATCGGTACTGACGGCCAGCGCCGGTAAGCCCGCGCCTTCTTTGAAAAGCCCCGCCGCGATGCCCGCAAAACCCACGGAATCCATGCGATTGCCAGCGGCGAAATTCGCGGTGTTGGATGTCTTGAATAACGCCAGACCGCCGTTGTCAGCCAGATCGAAAGCCCAGCCAGTATCGCTGTCAGCGCCCCGCACCATCGTGCTGGGATTGGTTTTCCCTGCGTAAGTATTGAGGCTGTAAGTCAGCGCGTTCGTGCCGCCCGCCGTGTTGTCAGGGTTGTTCGCAAACAGGAAGCGGCCTTTGGCGGGAATCACCGTGCCGTTGGGAATCACGGCTACGCCTGTGATCGCTACTCCGTCCGTGCTGAAAGCCAACGCCCAGCCGTCAGAGTTGTCAGCCGTGTTGACGATGACCGGAACAGTGCCGGGGTTATAGGCTTCGACAAATTCGTCGCGTACGCCTTGCGGGCCGCGCAACCGGAACTGGCTGATTATCAACGAACCCGTCTTGCTGGGAGCCGCTGTCGTCGGTTTCACTAACGCCCACCACATTTCCCACGGCCCCGCGTAATTCGGCGCGAGGAAGTCATTGCGATTGGTTCCCGCATATTCCTGAATCGTCCAGAAATCAGTGTCGTTGAGCGGATCGGTTTGCGTAGAACTGTAATCGCCCCAGCGATTCTGTCGCGTCGCACCAGAGCCAGACCCGATGTTGTAGTTGGATTGCCCGGGGCGATAAACCACCGGGTCGCGCGTCGTATTCGCCGCATCGGCACTCGCGCGAAACGCATAAGCCGCGCTGGGATAAGTGAGGGCTGAAAATTGCGTGAAGCCAATCAGCACATCGCCGTTTTGATTGACTGAGATGGACGGGAACGCGAGGAAAATGCCGGATTGCGTGAGCGTCGTGGTGCAACGCGGCCCGGCGGCATTCAATCCACCCGAACCGTTATGGCAGTTGTCTGCCGTGGGGTCTTCGATGCGTCCGCGTTGCGTGGGAGCGGTCGAGAGTCCGGTCTCAATCGTCGGATCAATCTGCCACCATTGAATGCCGCTATGCGTATCAGGGTTCGCCGCGCCAAAACTTGTACCAGCAGCCGTCGGCGTGGCCGCCAACATAACCGTATGCGCCGTCCACAGCGAGCCGCCACGCAGCACGGCATTTTGAATACGCGAGTCATTCGCCATCAGGCGCGTGCCCGAAACCAGATTGGCCGACTGTTGCCGTTGCGGGACGTATCCGCCGGTGGTGCCGATACGCGCGGCGTTAAAGAGCCATGAATTGGGCGATTGGGGAAACTGCGTGCCGACGGTCAACACCGGCGCGGCGGGCGTTCCGGTAATTTTCGCCAACCGCAATTGTCCGGCAATGTTATCCCAATCTTCAGCCAGATAAACCGTCGCGGTCGTGTTATCTTCGACCACCGTCGGATTCATCGTGAAACCACAGCCTAGCTTGCCTTCGAAAGGCGCGACGCAACCGGTGGCAAAAGCTTCTTCAAACAGAGTGATTGTGCCGAGCGTGTTGTTATAAGCCGCCTGTTTATCCAGCACGAAAATTTGCGCGCCCCAATAGCCCGTGCCTGCGGTGCCGTAATTGAACGTGTTCTCGTTGACGACAATCCAGTCTTTGTTGAATCCGACACTCGGATAATCAATCCAGTGACCGCCTGCTGCGGTCGAAGTCGCATCGGCAACCACAGAATAACGGTTCCAGGTTCCCGTCGGATCGCTGGTTTGCGTGACGGCAAACATGGCGCCGGAATTTACGTTTTGACCATTCCCTGATGAAACCAGGATGAAGCGACTGTTGAAACGGTCGAAATAAACCTTCGGGTCAAAGGCTGAAATGGCAGCGCCTTTGATCGTCACGCCCGTCCAGAAAGCGGTTAAGGTCAGGCGCGAAATTTCAGCGCCATTACGGTCTTGAATGCGCATCCGGTCGTTCGACACGGTGACGATGTGCGTCGTGCCGACCGCGCCCATCGTGTCGGGCGGAATGCTCGTCGCCGTCAGAAACTCACCCTTGAAAGTTTTGGAAGCTCCCGGCGAAGGGCCGGTGGGCGAAGCGGGAAGTGAATTGGGCGCGGGGCCGCGACGCACCGCGTCTGGGTTAATCGCAGTCCCCTTCTTGATGTCGGGGCGATCCTTGGGCGTATCAATCGCCTTGATTTCCGCTGACGGCGGCTTGCTGGGTTCCAGCCCTTCCTGTCGTGCGGCCTCTTTGAAATTGAGCGGTACGAATCTGCCCACGCTGCGCGTCGTCGGCGTATAAACATTGCCTGCCTTCGTCTGGCTGGCAGGCAAACCCGCCGCCGTAACCTTTGCGCTCATACG
>JANNUY010000046.1:0-2801 GCA_031414155.1 Acidobacteriota bacterium | reverse complement strand
AAGGAGAAAGACCAATGCAAACTGTTACGGTCACGGAAGCACAAGCCAACCTAGCTGGATTGATTAGCCAAACGGCGCTTTCGCACGAACTGGTTCACATCGCCAGCGAGTCAGCGCAAGCGGTTTTGCTGTCCGAGTCCGATTGGCGTGCGATGCAAGAGACGCTGAATCTGGTGGCGATACCAGGTATGCGCGAATCCATTTGTGAAGGGTTGGCGACACCGCTTGATGAATGCAGCAAGACGCTGGATTGCTAACAATTGATTTATGACACAAGCAGCAAAAGAGAAGGACAAACAATTTTCAGCGTATCGCACGCTCGCCCAACAGCGCGAAGCACACGACGCCGCGTGGCTGGTGAACCTGCGCGCGAAAGCCGCCGAGCGGTTTGAGGCGATGGATTTTCCGACGACGCGCGATGAAGCGTGGAAGTACACGAGCGTCGCACCGATTCTGAAAGCCTCGTGGCGGCAACCGTTGGCGCTCGAACTGGCAGGGCTTTCGCTCGCCACGCTCACGCCTTTCACTTACGCCGAAGCGCGCCGGAGCCAATTGGTCTTTGTGAATGGACATTTCGTGCCGGAGTTTTCTGCAACGAACGCTTTGCCTGCCGCCGTCACTGTCAGTTCGCTGGCGCGGGTTCCTGCTGAAGCAGCGAAAATCGTAAGCCGTCATCTGGCTGCTCAGGCCGACTATCTTGATCACACGTTCACGGCGTTGAATACGGCGAATCTGCATGACGGCGCGCTGATTCATATTCCGCGCGGGCAAGCGGTCGCAGCGCCAATTCATCTGCTTTTCATCTCGACCGAAAACTCGCTGTCGCATCCGCGCACCTTGATCGTCGCCGAAGAAGACAGCATTGCTACGGTGATTGAAAGTTACGTCTCGTTGCATCAGGCGGCTTCGTTCTCGAACGCTGTGACTGAAGTCATCACGCAAGCGGGCGCAGTTGTGGATCATTACCGCTTGCAACTCGAAAGCGAGCGCGCCTTTCACATCGGCACTACGCAAGTCACGCAGGAACGCGGCAGCCGTTATGCGTCTTACGTCGTTTCGCTCGGAGCCGCCCTCACGCGCCACGACCTGAATATTAAACTCAATGACGAACGCACCGAAACGGAAATGGATGGCCTCTATGTCGCCACGGGCAATCAGCATTGCGATCATCACTCGACGATTGACCACGCTTTTCCGAATTGCGCGAGCAAGCAACTTTACAAGGGCATTCTCGACGACGGCGCGCGGGCGGTGTTCAACGGCGTCGTATATGTGCGCGAAGGCGCAGTGCAAACTGATGCGAAACAGCTCAACCGCAACTTGTTACTTTCAGCCAACGCTCACGTAGACACCAAGCCGCAACTCGAAATTTTTGCCGATGACGTGAAATGTGCGCACGGCGCTACGGTGGGTCAGTTAGAGGATGAAGAATTGTTTTATCTCGCGGCGCGCGGCATTTCGCCTGAGCGAGCGCGAGCACTGCTAACCTATGGCTTTGCCGAAGACGTAATCAGCAAAATCAAAATTGCTTCAGTGCATAAGGCGTTAGATCAAGCAGTGTTGGATAAGTTGCATCAAGACTTGGAGGTTGAATAAATGCAGGCCGCGAAAGAAAGCCCTGTGAAATTTGAGGTCGAACGCATTCGCGCCGACTTCCCGATTTTGCATCGCCAGATCAACGGCAAGCCGCTGGTTTATTTCGACAACGCGGCGACTTCGCAAAAGCCGCAGGTCGTGATTGATGCGTTGGCGCGCTATTACAGCGAGACGAATTCCAACGTGCATCGTGGCGTACACACGTTGAGCCAACTGGCGACGCGCGACTATGAAGGCGCGCGCACGATCATTCGCCGCTTCCTGAACGCCGCCGATGACAAAGAGATTATTTACACGAGCGGCACGACGGCGGGCATCAATCTCGTAGCCCAAACTTACGGGCGCAAGTTCATCAAGGCGGGCGAAGAGATCATCATTTCTACGATTGAGCATCACGCCAACATTGTGCCGTGGCAGATGCTGTGCGAAGAGATCGGCGCGGTCTTGCGCGTCATCCCCTGCAACGACGCAGGCGAGTTGTTGATGGATGAATACGAAAAGCTGCTTAACCCTCGCACTAAACTCGTCGCGGTCAATCACGTCGCCAACGCGCTCGGCACGATCAATCCGGTCAACCGCATTATCGAACTCGCCCACGCGCACGATGCTGTCGCGTTGATTGACGGCGCGCAATCGGCTCCGCATTTCAAAGTAGACGTGCGCGCGATGGATTGCGATTTCTTTGTTTTCTCAGGCCACAAGGTTTGCGGCCCGACAGGTATCGGCGTGTTGTATGGCAAGCAACACCTGCTCGAATCAATGCCGCCGTGGCAAGGCGGCGGCGATATGATTCGCGTCGTGACGCTTGAGAAAACGACCTACAACGATTTGCCTTACAAGCTCGAAGCCGGTACGCCAAACATCGAAGGCGCAATCGGTTTGGGCGTAGCGATTGAATACCTCGAAAGCATTGGCCTCGACGCGATTGCGGCCTATGAACAGGAGTTGTTGGATTACGCGACCGAACTCATCGGCGCGCTGCCCGGCGTAAAACTCATCGGCACGGCGCGCGAAAAGGCGAGCGTGCTGTCGTTCACAATGGGTGACATTCATCCGCACGACATCGGCACGATTCTCGATCAAGACGGCATCGCCATTCGCGCCGGACACCATTGCGCCCAACCCGTGATGCAACGCTTTAACGTACCTGCCACCGCCCGCGCTTCGTTCGCTTTCTATAACACGAAAGCCGAAATCGAAGCCCT
>JANNUY010000045.1:0-11541 GCA_031414155.1 Acidobacteriota bacterium | reverse complement strand
ATCTTGTCTACGCCGACGCCGTGTTCGCCGCTGATCGAACCGCCTGCGTCTACGCAAAGTTTCATGATCTCTTTGCTGGCGGCGTGGACTCGTTCGACTTCATCGGGATTGCGTCCGTCAAAATTCAGATTGGGATGCAGGTTGCCGTCGCCTGCGTGAAAGACCGTCGAGAGGCGAATCTTGTGTTTTTCGCCGACGGCATAAATCGCGGCGAGGACTTCGGGCAATTTGGTACGCGGCACGACGGCGTCTTGCACGAACAAGTCAGGGCTGATGCGACCCAACGCGCCGAAAGCGCCTTTGCGTCCGGCCCAGAGCTTTTTGCGTTCGCCCTCGTCGCGCGCTTCGCGCACAGATCGCGCGCCGAGTTCGCGGCAGATGTCTGACGCGCGCCGCGCTTGCGCTTCGATGCCAGCGGCGAGTCCGTCGAGTTCGACAATCAGGCAAGCTGCTGCGTCGCGCGGATAGCCTCCGGCAAAGATCGAATCTTCGACGACGTTGATGACGACTTTATCAATCATCTCTAAAGCCGCAGGCAGCAAGCCCGCCGCGATGATCGCCGACACCGCGCGGCTCGCATCGTTAATATCAAGGAAGTCAGCCAACAGCGTAATCACCTGTTGCGGGGTGCGCGTCAGTTTCACGATGACTTCGGTGACGATGCCGAACGTGCCTTCGCAACCGACGAACGTGCCGAGCAGGTCATAGCCTACTGCATCGGTTCCGCCCAGCTTGACGATGTCTCCCGTCGGCAGGACTACAGTCAAACCCAAAATGTGATTGGTCGTTGCGCCGTATTTCAAACAATGCGGCCCGCCTGCGTTTTCGGCTACGTTGCCGCCAATGGTGCAGCTCGTTTGCGACGAAGGGTCAGGCGCGTAATGGTATCCGCGCTCGGCGATGGCTTGCGATAAACGAATGTTGATGAGTCCCGGCTGAACGATGGCGCGGCGGTTGGCGTAATCGGTTTCGAGAATTTTATTCATCCGCGCCATCTCAATGATGACCGCGCGCGGATAGGCTTCGCATCCCAACGCAATCGCGCCCGAACTCAAGCCCGTGCCCGCGCCGCGCGGCCCAAACGGCACGTTGTTGTCGTGCAACAGCTTTACAACTTGCGCGACGTCTTCGGTCGTATGCGGAAAGACCACCGCCAGCGTTTGGCCTTTATGCGTCGTCATCGCGTCGCATTCATAGACCAGCAATTCGTCGGCTTCGTGCGCGACGTGTTGCGCGCCGACGATCTGTTGCATCTGCTGAATGAGTTTTGTTTCAAAGTCGTTTGCCATGATTTATCTCATCGCCGCGACCGCCGCGTCATTCCACGCTTCGAGTGGAGCATAAGCGTCGGTCAACAGCACGGCTTCTTCGCGCGCGAGGTCGGTGACGCGCGCGTTCATTACCGCGTCTACGTAACTCTGCATTTCTTTCGGATAAGGCAGCGTGAACGCCGCAGGCGTCGCGGGCACTTCACCGCAAAAGACGAAATTGGTTGAGACGAACTCTGCGCCTTTGCCTTGTAACTTGCGATTGACGGCAAACACTTCAGTCTTGCCGAAAACACTTTCGAGTGTCTTGACGACTGACGCCAACACTTTGCTGCCCTCGCCGCGCGCCGCGCCGACGACGTTGCCCAGCACGATGCCTTGCGGAGCCAGCTTTGGTTTCAAACTCTCAAACGCCTCTTTCGTCAACAGATGAAAGGGCGGCGAATCACCGCTGAAGGCATCCAGCACAATCAAGTCATATTGCTCATTGAGCTTAAGCGTTTCGGTGCGCGCGTCACCGATGATTACTTTGACCGAGGCGGGCAAGCCGAAATGTTCGCGCGCGACTTTTTCTGAAGCCGGATCAATTTCGATGACCGTGACCTCCGTACCGGCTTCGGCCATCGCGCGTGCAAACACGCCCGCCCCCAAACCCCAGACCAGCATTTTTTTCGGTATGCCTCTCAGCGTCGAGAGCCGCTCCAAACCGTAAGCATAAGGCGCATTCGATAGGTTATCCGCGCGCAGCGAGCCTTGCTGAACGCCGTTCAAAAACAGATAGCGCACGCTGCGATAATCGCTCACGACCAGCTCGCCGTAAGAAGAAGGTTCGCGCGCCGTCACGGGATGCGGCACGCCTTTATACATAATCGTTTTGTCAGACTCTTCGCCGATAACTTTGGCTGTCACCGAAGCCAATGCCAGGCTGACCAAAAACAACAGCGCGACGACTTTGTTGCGGCCTACCAACATATAAAGCAGCGGCAGCAAGCCTAACGCGATGGCCGTACCGATTACGGCGGCGTGTACGTTCATACGCGGAATCAACACCAGCGAAACGATCAAGCTGCCAGCGACAGAACCGAGCGTCGAGAGGGCGTAAAGATTGCCTACGCTTTGGCCGAGATGCGATTGGTCGGCCGCCGCGCGTACAACCATCGGCGACACCATGCCCAGCAACAACAATGTAGGCAGGAACAACAGCAACGCCGCCAGAAAAGTTCCGCCCACCATCCCCGCGCCATAAGCCAGTCGCAACACGGCGCTCGTGAGCAGGTCTGAAATCAACAGCGCCCCTGCCGCCACGCCGATGATCGTCATCAGCATTCGCATGCCTGGGAAAGCATCGGCAATGCGTCCGCCCACGGCGTAACCAATCGCCAGTGCCGCCAGCGTGACTGTGATGAGCGCGCTCCACACGTGCAGCGTCGTGCCGAACGTAGGTGCTAGAATGCGCGAGCCGAGAATTTCAACGACCATCACCGAAGCGCCGCACACCAGCACCGCCAGCCGCAATAACCAATTTGAAACCGGCGGCGCATCGGTTTCAGGCACAGATTCAGCCGCTTTCGCAGCTTTATTTTTAGATGACACAGGCAGGAATCCTCCAAGAAGATTGGGAATAACGAGGCAGTGTCTTTTAGCAGCGACTTGCGGTTGAACGCAAGCCGCTTGCTTTTGCCCAACGGCTTGCGCTGTGATGCGGCTCATGAGCCAAGAGCAAAGACCTTTCGTAGGCATGGGCGTGCTGGTCACACGCGGGCAACAGGTTTTGTTGGGACAGCGGCGCGGTTAGCACGGCGCAGGATTTTATGCCGCGCCCGGCGGACACCTCGAATGGGGCGAGAGTTTTGCCGCCACCGCGCGCCGCGAAGTGCTGGAAGAAACCGGTTTGGCAATCACCGACATTCGCTTGCTGTGCGTAGGGAGCTATTGGTTTGAGCGTCAAGACGGCGCGCGGCATTACGTAGATGTTGATGTGATTGCCGAAGCTCCGACGGGCGAGCCGGAATTGCGCGAACCTGATAAATGCGCAGGCTGGGCGTGGTACGACGTAAACGATTTGCCCGCGCCGCTGTTTATCGTTACGCAACGAATGATCGAGGCTTGGCAAGCGGGACGCGTGATGGCGCGGTTGGAAGAAATAGAACGTGGTTGATTTATCCAAGTGCAAGTCGTGTCAGACAATCATCAAGCGCCTGTGCGTGGCGGTCTGAAAGGTCGAGCGATTCAATGGCGCACACCACAAGGCTTTGGTCGTGACTTCATCAAGGCCGCCGATGACTTCAAGCTGGCCTTTGAGTTTGAGCTGAAAGAGTTGGTTCGGATCGGTTTCATAAAACTCGTCGAGCATTACCCATGAATTTTTCGACAGCACGCACGTGCCTTGCGGCAGATAAAAGTTTTGAAAACGGTCTCTCGGTTGGCAGCCCGACATTGTGCCTTTGTCGTGGCGTTGCGAGGTGAGTTTCACGATCACGTAATAAGCGCACGCGGCATCATTCAACACGACCAGCAGCTTGCGCGCTGATGCGCCGTCGAAAAATTTGAAGTCTTTGTCGAAAAGAATCGTGCCAGGTGTCATCAGTTGTTTTGATAATGCGCCACCATCTCTTGATGTTCCTGCGCCGCGCGCAAGATGTCGGGGTCGTTATTCACGGCGTATTCATACGGAATGAGTTGCCCTTTCTTTCTTTCCTGCTCATAAACGCGCGCCCACGGCTGCGTAGGCAAGTGCGTCGAATCAATCATCTCAGCGGCATCGGCTAATACGTAGCGATCCGCGATGTCTTTCAACAATGCCAATTCACGCTTGCTGAACCATTGCGGGTCAAAGGCTGCTTGCGGATGAATGTAAAGTGTTTGCCAACCGTTCTTGCCGGTCTTGATTTCAAAGGCCAGCTTTTGCGCCATATCGGGTTGCGGTTCTTCGATTTCTTCTGCCAGATCAACGGGCACAGGCCCTTTCGGCCAGGCGAAATAATCTAAACCCGTCACGTTTCTGCCGGTCTGCATAAAATGTTCGAAGTCGAAGTGATAAAGCAGCTTAAAAAGTTTGATCTTGTTGCAGAGGCTGGTTTCCTGCACAAAGAAAATAATGGCGTTGATGAGTTTTTCGCGTTGATGAGTGATGAGCATAAAACCTCCGTGTGCTGACAATCCGGCGGTCATCATAAAAGCTGCTTTTGCTTGAGACAAGAACAGAGCCGCTAGCGCGTTGAATCGCTCTGGGCAAACGCTTACACTTCGACCACTTTCGTATGGCAAACCCGCAAACCGTGATTCGAGCCGTAGTGCTGACCATCAGTGATTCCGCCGCGCGCGGTGAACGCGCAGACCTTTCGGGGCCGAACGTCGTCGCGGAATTGCAATCTTTGAAAGCGGAAGTGACAGCGACTGAAATTCTGCCCGATGAACGCGATCAAATCGCCGCGCGCTTGCGGCATTTCGCCGATGAACGATTGGCGAATCTCATTGTCACGACGGGCGGTACGGGTTTCGCAGTACGCGACGTGACGCCTGAGGCTACGCGCGATGTGATCGAACGTGAAGCGGCGGGCTTGAGCGAATTGATGCGCGCCGAGAGTTTGAAAATTACGCCGCTGGCTGCGCTGTCACGCGCGGTATGCGGGATTCGTGGACGTACGTTGATCGTGAATTTGCCCGGCAGTCCACGCGGCGCGCGGGAAAATTTACAGGCGATTGCACGCGTATTGCCGCATGCAATTGAACTGTTGAGTGAATGAGCGACACGGAGCGTGTCCGTAGCCCGACCGTTAGCGAGGGCTACCGTCAGGATGCGCTCTTTCAGAAAGCAAGCACGCAACCGCAAGGTAGCCCTCGCTAACGGTCGGGCTACGGACACAAGAGATTTGATACCCCCACGAATTAGACCCAAAACCTGAAGTAACCAGAAGTGGAGGATGACGAATGATGAAACGAATGACATTAACTAATCGCACGCTGTCTTTGGCGTTGGTGCTGTGCATCAGCGCATTGACCGTAACGGCGCAAAAATCACAGAACGTATACGACAAGTTCCGCAACCGCACGCCCTCGAATGAAGGGCTAATGAGCGAGCAGGATGAAATCAAACTGGGCGCAGACGTGCATCAGCAATTGCTCAACCCGCCCCGGCAAGAAGGTCAACAGGGCCAACAGCAGCAGGAACAACAACAACCGCTGCGTTTGATTCAGGGAACATCGCTTGATGCTTACGTGAGTGATTTAGGCCAGCGATTGGCGCGCAACTCCAAACGCCCCAACATTCAGTGGCGTTTTTTTGTAGTGGATGACAAGAGTGTTAATGCTTTCGCTACTTTAGGCGGTTATGTTTACGTTCACACCGGCTTGATCGCGCAGGTGCAAACCGAATCACAACTCGCCAGCGTCATCGGACACGAAATCGGCCATATCGTCGGACGCCACGGTTTGGAAAACGTCAAACGAATGGGGAGCTTCAAGACGCAAGGCGCACTTATCGGCGCTACCATCCTTGGTGCGATTCTGGGCGGTGAAGCAGGCGCACAAATCGGGAGCCTGATTGCAGGTGGTTTTATTATGAAGCATCCGCGCGATGCCGAGCGCGAAGCCGATTACCTGGGCCTCTACAACCTTGAGCGCACTGGTTACAACACGGCTGGCATGATGGAAATGTTCGGCATTCTGGCGCAGCTTTCTCAAGGCGGTGGCGGCGGTGGACTGGGTTCGATTTTGGCAAGCCATCCCGACCCCAGAGAACGTGCGCAAAACACTGAAGCCGAAATCGGTCAATATCTGCGTGCCAGCAATCAACGCGGTACGCAAACCACCGATAACTTTCAACGCATCAAAAGCGGTTTGCCTGCGATCAGCGGCACGAGCGGCCCTACGCCTGCTGGCAATCGCAACACGCGCCCGCGCGATGGCGGCAGCACAACCGCGCCGACCATCCGCCGTCGCCCGCGTCCGTAATGCAACATCACTGGCTAAAACCAGAAACCTTGAGCGTACTCGAATCTTTCGTTCGAGTACGCTCACTTGTTTTATGGGGCGTGTTGATCGCGTTAGGCGCGCAGCACGCTGCGGCGCAAGCGCGTCCGGTGTTGTTGAATCCGAAACGCGCTTTTCTTGCCGGTCGTTTGGTACTCATTCCCGCCAGCGCCGAGCCAGATGCGTTGGGATTGCCGCGCCAACTCGCGCAAATCGCCGACCACGAAATTGAAACTCCGCCCGCCAGTTTGCTGGCGAATGAGCAAGCCGCTGGGCTAGATAAGTGGGCGCGCGAATATGACTTTGCTGAAGCCGATGGCTTGCTGGTGGCAACCGATAAAATCACTGCCAGCACGTTGCGAGACGTCCGCGCGCGCCATCGGCATCTTTCGATTTTCGGCTTTGGGCAAAGCGCCGCTGCTCAATCGCTGCTCGCCGATGGTACGTTAAACTTTTTGCTTTTCACTGGGCAATCCATAAAAGAATTTGGTGCTGCCGCCAAGCTGCCCGTTGAGCGCATCGCCTATCTCGCACCCACACCGCATGCCTCGAGTTTTTTGCTGGCGCGTTGGCTGAATCATCGCTTTGGGTTTGCACCGCAATTTCAACCGGTGATGTCTTCGGCGGCGGGCAATGCTTTGGCGGGTGCTTTGGCACGTCATGTAGCCGCGCTCGGCGGCAATCTCGTTACGCGCGAAGCCACACACATATGGGTTTTCGTTCATTCGTCGCAAACCACCGAAGCGAACCGGGCCTTGCTGGTAAACGCGTTGCTGAATAACGTCAACGCAGGCTTGCGTGTCGCGTTGGTGGATGTTGCCGAGCAGGCCGAAGAGCGCGCCGCGCTGTTTGCCGCCTTGCGCGAACGCAAATTGTTAGATCGTCTGACGGCTTTTGCGTCGGTGAACAGGCAGGCTCCGTCAGCCGAAGCCGCCTGTCAGCGCGCGCTCGCGCAAGCCAACTTGTGGTTGATCGCCTTGCGTTTTTTGCGTGACGACATCGAACGCATCCGCCGCATCGAACGCAACCAGATCGCGGCTTCGATGAGCGCATATTTGCGCGATGCTGTTTACCCGACGCTTGCTTTTGACGTTTCTGGCTTGGCTGCTGGCACGCTCGCCGAACGCGAAGCCGCCGCCCAAAACGCGCTGCGTCCAGCGGCAGAAACGCTTTTTAACGAACAATTCAAAAACAACGTTCATGCCGTAAAGCTCAACACCGACGAGCGCGTAGAGTTTGTGTCGCGCCTGCTTCAGCGTTTGCAAGTGCGTTTTGGCGACACGGCGAACGCGCCGGAAATTCGTACCGATGTGAATCTCGTGTTGCTGGATAGCCTGTTCATTGTGCGCGATTTCCCGCGTGCTGAATGGGCACTTAACAACGCCGCCAACCTTGACCCGCGCATCATCACGCGCTTTCAGGCCATCGCGTGGCAGACTTTCAAGATGGACGTGCCCAATGCGACCATTGAGATTAAGCTGACGAATAAGGCGGCGAACGATTCGCTGGCAGCGCAAGGCTATTCATTGAACAGTCGCCGTGCGGGACAGACGCGGCGTTTCACGATCAATGCCGCTACGACGCAAGGCGCGTTTTATGCGTTCGCCCAGCTCGAACATCTCGGCGCAAACGGCGCGCTTGCGCAAGACTTTCAGTTCACCGAGAAACCGACTGTGGCAGAGCGCGGTTACGTTGAGGGCGTTGCTGGCGCGTGGTCGCATCGTGAGCGGCTTGAATTGGTGAAACTCGCCGGACGCGCGCGGCTGAATGTGTTTGTTTATACGGCGCGTGACGGCGATGCGGCGCGCTTGCGCGAGCTAGCGAGAGTCGCGCAGGAAAATTTCGTCACGCTGGTAAAAGCAGAAGAATCGTTGCGTTTGGCTTTGCAACGGTGCGCCAACGAACCGCTCGGCGCGTGGTCGTTGCCTGAGCCAGCGTTGCCTGAGCCAGTGTTAAATAACAAGAACAGCTTCATCGCTTGTGCGCCTGCTTCTGCCCGCATTGCCCGCTTGCCGCTGGCGTTGGCGGGCGCTTACGGTTGGAGCGGTAAGTCACTGAATGCTGCCACGGCGTTGTCGTCCACGCTCAACTGGTTGTATGAAAGCAAAGCTCGCGAAGGTTTGCGTCCGTGGCTCGAAACGAATGTGCAAACTTCGTTCGCCGTTTTGTTCGACGCACAAGCGGCTGAGATCAATGCGCCCTTGCTAAACGAAAAGCTCAATCAGTTGCAGGCGACGTTGCCGCAACTCGACACGACGCGCGAACAGGGCTTGCTGCGCGGCGTGTTGCGTGCTTTTTTGCAAGACGCGCAACAACGCTTGTCAGCTTTGGCTGACGATGCGCGCTACGAACGAGCCGAATCTGGCGTTTATCGCCGCCGTAATCTCTAAACGTTTCAGCCACGAATTAACACGAATTTTCACGAATCAGAACCGTCAAACCTTTCGTGAAAATTCGTAAAAATCCGTGGCTAACCCTCTGAAGGAAATCGAATCGCATGTCCTTGATGCTCGCTGAGATCGAACAGCAACCCGACGCACTCGCAAAAACGATCAAGCAGGAACGCAAAAAGATTGCCCGATTCGCTGCGCATCTGAATGCCAACAAGCCGCGTTTGATCGTATTGGTCGCGCGCGGCAGTTCTGACAACGCGGCGACGTTCGGGCGCTATTTGCTCGAAATCACGACGGGCATTCCGGTGTCGCTGGCGGCTCCGGCGGTGCATACGCTTTATCAGGCCAAACTCGATTTGCGCGACGCGCTGGTTATCGGCATCTCGCAATCGGGAGCAGGCGCTGACGTAAATCTCGTGTTGGAAAACGCGAAACGTTGCGGCGCGCTCACGCTCGCCATCACCAACGAAGCCGAATCGGCGATGGCGCAACTCACCGACGAAACGTTTTTGATTCGCGCCGGACGCGAACGCAGCGTGGCCGCGACCAAAACCTATACAGGGCAATTGTTGATGTTTCATCTGTTGGCCGAAGCCCTCGGTGGTGCGCGCAAAGGCGAAGAGGTCGAACGCATTCCCGAACTCGCGGCGCAAGCGTTAAAGCTGCGCGCGCCAGTGACCGAGATGGTTGAGCGATTCGCTTACATGGATCATTGCGTCGTCGTAGGGCGCGGGTTGAATTACGCGAACGTTTATGAGTTCGCCATCAAGCTGATGGAAACCTGTTACGTCGTCGCCGAACGTTTCTCAGGCGCTGACTTTTTGCACGGCCCGATTGCGATGGTTGATCGCGGCTTTCCCGCGTTCGTCTTTGCGCCGCCCGGCCCTACGCTTAAAGGCATGCTCGAATTGCTCGAACGGTTGAAAGGCTTGTCGGCTGAGACCGTCGTGCTTTCGAGCGAAAAGGCTGCGCACAAAATCGCGTCGCGCCACTTGGCTTTGCCGCGTATGCCCGAAATGCTGACGCCGATTCCTTACATCATTCCCGCGCAGCTTTTCGCCGCGTTGCTGGCCGCGACCAAAGGCTTGACGCCTGACCAACCGCGTTCATTGGCGAAGGTCACGCATACTGTGTGAGCGCAGCTTGCATTGAACGGCTGAAGCAGGTAGACAGCGTTTCGTGATCTCACAAACATCCACAAAGGAATTGATCGTTATGGTTTCGCGCCGTGCCGCGCTGATCGGATTGTCTTCACTCACCGGAGCTTTGCTTGCTCCGCCGTCCCTGATCGCGCAACAACCAACGACACTTCTCGCTGACAAAATCGCGGATCGTTTCGCGCTCGTGCATCCGGCCAACGTCAAGCTCGAAGGCTGGTTGGGTGAACGCGCGCAAAAGAATGCACGCAATCGTTTGCTCACCAAAAACGAAAGCGACTTGCTGGGCGGCTTTCAGCAACGTCCGGGCAAGCAGGCCTGGGTCGGCGAACACGTAGGCAAATGGATGCACGCGGCGACGCTGGCGTGGGTGGCGACCGGCAATCTCGAATTACGCGCCAAGTTGGATCGTGTGGCTGGCGCATTGATGGCTACGCAACAGCCCGACGGTTATCTAGGCACTTATGCCAACGGCGCGCACTTCGCCATGGGCAAAGATGAAAAGTGGGATGTCTGGGTTCACAAATACAATTTGATTGGCTTGCTGACTTACGCGACTTATACCGGCAACCTGGCGGCGCTCGAATCAGCCAAACGCATCGGCAACTTGCTGGTGACCAATTTCGGCGCGGGCAGTCCGATTGACATAAACGAACGCAGCACGCACGTCGGCATGGCTTCGGGCAGCGTGTTGGAACCGATGGTGTTGCTCTATCGCGCGACGGGCGACATTCGTTATTTGGATTTCGCGCGGCTGATTGTCGAAAAGTGGGAAGCGGCGAACGGCCCTAAACTGGTGAGCGCGTTGTCGGCTTCGACGCCGGTGAATAAGGTGGCGAATGCCAAAGCCTATGAAATGCTGTCGTGTCTGGTGGGCTTGTGCGAACTTTATCGCGCGACGGGCGAAGCGCGCTACTTGAATCCGGCGCTCAACGCATGGATTGATATCACGACCAATCAATTGCTCATCACCGGCAGCGGCAGCAGCAAAGAACACTGGACGGAGCCGCGCCTGTTTGCCAGTGACGTAAAAGATGAAGTCGCTGAAACCTGTGTCAGCGTGACGTGGATTCAATTCAATCAACAATTGTTGCGGCTGACGGGGCAGTCGAAATACGCCGACGAGTTAGAGAAAACCTTCCTGAATCACCTCGCCGCCGCGCAACGTCCTGACGGAATGGAGTGGTGCTATTTCACCGCTCACAATGGCAAGAAGCCTTATAAAGCCGAACAGAATTGCTGCACGTCGAGTGGCCCGCGCGGTTGGGCGCTGTTGCCAACGTTCGCTTATCAAACCAGTGAAGACGGCATCGTCATTAACTTTTTCACGAACGGTACGGCAAATCTCAAACTGCCCAACGGCAAGACGGTGACGATCAAGCAAGAGACAAATTATCCGCACGAGGGCCGCGTCAAATTCACTGTCGCCGTGGCCGAACCGATGAAATTCAGCCTGCGAGTGCGTGTGCCTACATGGTCGAGTTTGGCGGGCTTGAAGAGTCGTTCGGGCGATTATTGGCTGCTGCGCCAAACGTGGAGCAGAACGCAAACCATCGTACTTGACCTGACATTGCCTACGCGCGTGATTCCCGGTGAAGGCAAAAACGCCGGTCGCGTAGCTCTCGCGCGCGGCCCCATCGTGTTGGCGGTGGACGAAGCCTTGAACCCCGGCTTGACGCCTTTGACTGCGTTGTCATTGGCGACGACGCGGCCTACGCTGACGCCGCACGCTAGTTTGAAAGACGCCGACGG
>JANNUY010000044.1:0-7149 GCA_031414155.1 Acidobacteriota bacterium | reverse complement strand
GCCCAAAACGCCTGCGGGCAAACACATTGCCGGGCAGATTTTGCGTTCAGGCACTTCGCCCGCACCCAATTATGGCGAAGCCCGTGGCGCGGAAAGCCACGCCGATTTCATTCACAAGCTCGGCATTGTGCTAAAAGAGTTGAACGAAACAGCGATATGGCTGCGAGTGATCGAGCGGAGCGAAATCGTGGCTTCCAACCTTATGACCGACATCCTTCAAGAAAGCGGTGAACTGTGCCGCATTTTTATTGCTTCGCTCAAAACCGCTCGCACCCACAAAAAATAAATTGCTATGTGACATCATCAAAAGAGATTTTTCGGACGAAGCAGATTTTCGGGCAATGGCAAATAAAAAATATAAAATCGTAAATGGAAAATCTCTGCGGCTTTTTTACTTACCCCGTTTATGACTGATCTTGAACCAATTGTTTTGGCTGAACCAACCGACGACCTGATTGACGACGCACCGCAAGAAAGCGCGCCGCCTGACCCGCATGGCTTGATGGCGCAATTGCAAAACGAAGCGCAACTCTCACCTGAAGCGGCGCGCCCGGTTGCCGAAGCCGTTCTGGCGCAGCTCGAACAAATGCCGCAACTGCCCGCGACGCCGTTGCTGTTGCGCGCGTTGGTAGACGCGCAGTTGCAAGCCGCACAACTCAACGACGCGCAACGCGCACACACACGGCTGGGCGTTTCGTTCGCCAGCGTAGATCAACTCATACAAGCCGCGCCCGCCACCGACGCCAACTTTCACAGCCTCGCGCACGGCCCTGACGGAACCAGTTTCATGCTGGCCGAACAAATCAAGCGCGAATACGCGATGCTCGCCGTGTTTTCTGACACCGTCGGCGAAGCCCATCGCTCTGGTCGCTTGCACATCGAAAACCTCGGCGAAATTGATCGCCCGGTGACGATGGTCGGTTCAGTGGATTTCATTAAGCGTTACGGCGTGCGTTTGCCCAGCGGCTTTGCGGGCGCGCGTCCGGCGCGACGGCCTGAAGTGCTGGCGGCGCATCTGGTCAAACACACCGCCGCCTTGCACGGATATTTCAGCGAAGCCATCGCGTGGGATTCGGTCAATTTCGCTATCGCTCCGCTGCTGGTCGGCTTGAACATCCGCGAGATGAAACAGATCGCGCAGGTCTTGTTATTTGAGCTTTCGGCTCCGGCCGTGGCGCGTGGCGGGCAATTGGTACGCTGTGATTTGCATCTGGATTGGGACTGTCCGACTTATTTGCAAAACGTATTGGCGTTGGGTGCGGGCGGCGAAAAGATGACGACGACTTATGCGCAACTCGTCACCGTCGCGCGCGACTTTCTGAAAGCTCTGCTCGAAATTTACCTCGAAGGCGACGGACAAAAGCTGCCCTTCACCGGCCCGCGCCCCATCTTGCACCTTACCCGCGAAGCCATCTCAAGCCCCGGTCATCGCGCTTTTCTTGATTTGGTCACGCATGCCATGGCCGAACGCGGCGGCATCGTCATAGCTTTTGATCGTGGCGCTGATGACGGTGCTTTCACGGCGCGTTACGGCGTGAGCGCCGAAAAGCTGACCCGACGGCCTGAAAGCTGGCAGTGGCGTTCGGCAATTTTTTCGTCGGTCGCCATCAATCTGCCGCGCCTGGCGTATGAGCCTTATGCCGACGAGGCGCAGCTTTTCGCACGGCTCGATGAATTGCTCTCGCTCGCCGCTCAGGCTTCGCTCGAAAAGCGCGTCTTTCTCGAACGCCTGTTGTCGCGCGGCGAAGCGGGTGCGCTAGGCTTGCTGGCAATGCGTTATGACCAGGACGCTTTTCTTTCGCTCAACTGGACGGCGCATCTCATCGCGCCTGTCGGTCTGGCCGAACTCACCCAAGCCGTCACGGCCTCGTCGTTGGGCGCGGTGACTAACCACACTGGTGCTGCACAAGCCTTTGCCAGCCGCGTCATTGCGCGCTTGCACCAGGCCACCGAACAGTTGTCTGAAAAACATAAAGTTCGTTTTCTCATCGCCGAGTCGCACGGATTGACCGCTCCGCACCGTTTTGCGCGACTCGACTTGCAAGCCTTTGACCATCGCACGCTCAACGAACTTAGCGAAGCGGCGGGCGATGAAGCCGAAACGTTTTACAGCAACGCGATCAAGCTGCCCGTCAACAGCCGTCTCAATTTGCTCGAACGGTTGCGCGTCGAAGGCGAACTGCAAGCCGGGCGCGTATGGGGCGCGACCAGCGACCTGTGGCTCAGTCAGAAAGAACCTTTTTACGAACGGTTGTTGACGCTGCTTTCCGTCGCCGTTCATCAAACCGAAGTCGCCTCACTCACACTCGCGCCTGATTTCACGCTGTGCCTGGCTTGCGCCGCTTTCACGCGCGGCATTCACGCCGCGTGTCCAACCTGCGGATCTACGCGCGTTGACGGCCTCGCCCAAGCCAGCAACCGTTACAGCCACACTTCGACGTGGCCGCGTTGGAAGCTGGCAGAGTTGCGACAAAGAAGAAGAGATGAGTTATGAGTGCTGAGTGCTGAGTGCTGAGTTTCGCGGTTCAATAAACCCTATCAATGAAGGCCCCGTAAATGCCAGTAAGTTAATACATCTTGCGCTACGTCGTTCCAGCCGCGTGCGCCGCCTGATTCCGCAATGACTTTGCGCGACCAGTCTTTTTGCAACGCCGTTTGCAGCCGTGCGGCGAAGCCTTCAGCATTGGCTTCGTTGGCTGGTACTAGAAAACCATAACGATCATCGGTGACGAGTTCGCTAATGCCGCCTACGTCTGAGGCGACAATGGGCGTGCCACAGGCGAGGGCTTCGACGACGACGTTGGGGCAGCCTTCGCGATGGCTGGCGAGGGCGAATACATCAGCGGCGGCATACCAATCGCCGAGTTCAGTTTGCGCTTTGGCTCCGACCAGTGTGATGCGTTCGCTGAGGCCAAGCGCCGCGATGCGCGCTTGCAAAGCTCCGCGTTCGGGGCCTTGCCCGATGACGTAAAGCCGCGCATTGAGTGACGACATCGCATCAATCAAACGATCAATGCCTTTGAGCGGTACGAGTGCGCTGACCGTGACAATGATTTTGGTGTCGTGCGGCAGGCCAAGTTTTTGCCGCGCCACTTGCCGGTCGCGCGGATAAAAGAATTGAGCATCAATGCCGTTGCGAATCACGGCGATCTTATCGTCAGCGATTCCGAGTTCGATCATGCGTCGTTTGAGGGCATCGCTCACGGCGACGATGGCTTGCGCGCGTTGCAGCGTATCAACAATCAAAGGGCGAATGTGCGGCAGCGTCGAAAACAAATTGATGTCGGTGCCGCGCGCCGATACGCACACCGAAATGTTTAAGGCTGCGCCAAGTTGCACTGCCGCCGCACCATCGGGATAAACGTAATGCGCGTCAATTAGATCAATTGGTTGTTCACGGTGCAGCCGTTCGACCGTCGCACGTGCGCCGCGCGCCATCCAGTCGGCGTAATAACGCATCCCCAACTTCGGCGGATTGAAATAATGCGGATGTTCAACCGACAAGCCCGCGATAGTTTCGCTTTCGGCCAGGTTTGCCATTCGTCGCCAGTGCGCTGGCACAAAATTGAAATTCAAGGACTTGGGAAAGTAAGGCACGGGAGCTACGACACGAACATTGGCGTGCGCGGCGAGCGCGACAGAACGATGTTTGACGAATACGCCAAAGTTGGGCTGTTCGTGGTTGGGAAAAAGTGAGGTGAAGGTGAGTACGTTCATGCAGCAAAGGTTTTCTGCCAAAGCCTGAACATCAAAATCGTCCACAGCGTCCGCGACTGATCGCGCAGCCCTGATTGATGCGATTGCCAAAGCTGCTGGACGTGCGTCGCATTCAACAAGTCATCTTTGCTTGCGGCATCGAACAACAAACTTTCTGCCAACGGACGCATCTCGCCGCGCAGCCATTCCGCCGCAGGCAAGACGAAGCCCTGTTTGCGGCGCGTCAAAATCTCAGGCGGCAAGATGCGGCTGACCGCGCGCTTGAAGATGTATTTCCCTGCTCCGTTGCGCAGCTTTAAGCTCGTAGGCATGCGCGCCGCGAGTTCCATGACTTTGTGATCGAGCAGCGGGCAGCGCACTTCGAGCGAGACGGCCATGCTGGCGCGGTCTACTTTCACGAGAATGTCGTCGGTCAAATAGGTCTTGATATCAACGTATTGCGCGCGCGCCACCGGGTCGGTCGTCGGCGCGCGGTGGTAGTGTTCACGAAAGACCTCGAACGGATTGTAATCAGCCAGGCCGCGTTGCAAATCGCCCGTCAATAACGCCCCACGCTGTTGCGCCAGCGCGCCATAGACCGATGTGAAATAACCCGTCGCCGGATCAAGCGATAAATTTTTGAGCGTTGATTTCGCGCGCAACGGTTGCGGCAACCAATCGGCTTTGGGATAAACCGCCGCCATTGCGCCAAACATCGGCTGCCGGATTGCCGCTGGCAAAAACGACCGCACGCGATTCTCTGCCGCATCGAAAGCGTAGCGCCGATAGCCCACAAAACTTTCATCGCCGCCGTCGCCTGACAATGCCACGGTGACGAATTCGCGCGCGGCTTGCGAGACATAAAACGTAGGAACCGCCGATGCGTCGGCAAAGGGTTCGTCGTAATGCCACGCGAGTTTTTCGATGACTTCGACGGCGCGCGGCGTGACGATACGTTCGTGATGATCGGCGTTGAGGCTTTCGGCAAAGCGGCGCGCGTCGCTGGCTTCGCTATATCTCTCTGCCGAAAAACCGATGGAAGCCGTTACGACGGGGCGTTGCGTGAGCTCGCTCATCAGCTTGACGACGGTCGAAGAATCAACGCCGCCTGAGAGAAACGCACCGAGCGGGACTTCGCTCATCAAGCGCACATCCACGGCTTCGCGCAAGGTGTCAATTAGTTGGCCTGCCCATTCTTCTTCACTACGTTCTTCGACGTGGCTGAAATCAATGTCCCAATACTGTTGCTCGCGCGTACCACTCGGCGTGACAACGAGGTAATGCCCCGCGCGTAACTTGCGCGCAGCTTTGAAAATCGTCTTCGGCGCGGGCACATAATAGTAAGTGAAGTAATCAGCGACGGCTTCGTGGTTGAGTTCGCGCGGCACGAGCGGATGTTGCAACAAGCATTTGAGTTCAGAGCCGAAGGCCAGAACGCCTTGCACATCGGCGTAATACAAAGGCTTTTTACCTACGCGGTCGCGCGCGAGCAGCATCGTTTGCTGGCGGGAATCCCAAATCGCAAGGGCGAACATACCGCGTAACATCGCTACGCATTGCTCACCGAATTCTTCGTAAAGGTGAACGATGGTCTCAGTGTCAGAGCGCGTCTTGAGCGTATGGCCTTTGGCTTCGACGAGCGCGGCGAGTTCTTTGTAATTATAAATTTCACCGTTGAAAACGATGGCGACGGTTCCGTCTTCGTTAAAGATGGGCTGATGGCCGCCGCTGACATCAATGATCGAAAGGCGGCGATGTCCGAGTCCGGCGCGACCGGCGATATGAAAGCCATCGTCATCAGGCCCGCGATGCGCGATGACATCGGTCATCCGTTGCAACACGGATTGCTCGACTGGTCGCTCGCTCGCGTAATGGTAAAGGCCTGTAATGCCGCACATAAATCGGTTGTCGGTTGTCGGTTGTCGGTTGTCGGTTGCAATGTCCTCATACTGGCAACCGGCAACTGACTACCGACTACCGATAAAAATGTTTTCCGTAAAAGTAACCAATCCAATGTCGCACCCATAGTTCGCTGGAAAACAACTTCGACGGATTGGGTTTGGTGAAGGGGGCTTTGATTTGCTCGAATAAACCAGCTAGTGCCCGCTTGAATAAGAAACGCGGCACACCTAAAAAATAGGCAATTGGTTTAGGGCGCGTGCGATCCATCAAGCCAAGCGACACGCCGTTCCAATGGCACCAATCACGATAATATTTTTTGGTCAGGCGGTTGGCCGCCACTTGAAAGTGCATTACGAGATCGGGGCGATATTGGCCGCGAAAACCTGCCGCCAACATGCGTTCGTAAAAGTCCTGATCTTCGCCGCCAAGCAAGTTGACGTTTGAACGTCCGAGGCGCGTGTCATAAGGGCCAACACGCTCAATCACACGCCGCCGCATCACGCTGTTGCCGCCAGTCATGATGCCTTCGTAATCATCGCTGCCGAATTCGCAAACCTGATCGCCGCCGTCCACCCAGCCTATGACCGCGCGATTATTGGGCGGAAACCATTCAGGCATCGCTACATAATCCCACCGCGGCTTGACTGGGCCGCTGATGAAATCAAGATCAGGTTGCTTGAAAGCCTCGATAATCGCGTTGAACCAACCCGAATCCATTTCCTGATCGTCGTCGAAAATGCCGATGAGTTCGCCAGAGGTTTGCTGAATCGCCGTATTCAACGCGTAAGATTTGCCTTGTTTGGGTTCGAGCACATAACGCATCCGCCCGCCCCACAAGCGCGTTTCATCCGCCACCACGAGGCGCGTCCGGTCAGTCGAATTGTTATCCACTACCAAGACATGCACATCCAGCCCCGCCGGAATCGTCGCATCGCGGAGGCTTTCGAACACGCGCGGCAATTGCTCACTGCGGTTGTAGGTGGGGATAATCAGATCAAGTTGCATTAGCAATCAGCGACCATTAAAGACGACCGTAAAGACGCATATTTTTACCGCTCTACCTTTGTGTGACCCAGATCATAAAGGACGCGTCGCATCAGTCAGCCACGCTTGAAACATCAAAACATTCCACAACTGTTCAGCCGGCACGCGCCAACCAACGTAATTGCCCGAAAGCTGTTCCTGCCATTTGGCGCGCACAGCGTCCGGTTGCAGAAAGCCTTCTGCACGCAGCCGCTTTTCGTCGAGCAAGTCTTCGACCCAGGGACGCAACGGGCCGGTCAGCCATTTTTCAAGCGGGACCGAAAAGCCCTGCTTGGGGCGTTCGATAAGTTGCTTGGGCACATAACGAAACAGCAACTGGCGCAACGGCCATTTCGTCACGCCCTCACGCACCTTGTAATCAAGCGGCACTGACCAAGCGAATTCCACCAGCCGATGGTCAAGCAGCGGCACGCGCGATTCCAAACTGACGGCCATGCTGGCGCGATCAACTTTAACCAGAATGTCATCGGGCAAATAGCTGACCGAATCGAGATACATCATGCTTTC
>JANNUY010000043.1:0-5580 GCA_031414155.1 Acidobacteriota bacterium | reverse complement strand
GCTGTTCAACTTCGCTTTCGCTGGTGAGGCACAGGCGGTCTTCGTCGCGTAAGGCCATCACCAATTCACCCAGTTGCGGGTCGCTGATACCTTCTTTCAGCTTGCGGTTGAGCGTGTCAATCGCGCCTTGCCGCAAAGGGTAGCGATAAATTTCATCCAGCGCGGCAATCAGCGTGTTTGATTCAAACAGTGTGCCTTTGATTTCGTCGGCATAGGCTTTCAGCCTTTCGTAGGTGCGATATTTCGCGCCCGAAGGCCGTCCGAGTTGTCCGCCGAGCGCGTGTTCTTCCTGAATCAAATGTTCGACGCCGCGATTAACCAACTCGTGATGCTGCGCGTGCCGTTCGGTGGCGGGCGTGTCAGGGTGACATTGCGCGGCCTGCAAAATTGCCAGTTGCGATTGCGTGACGCTCTTGCCCTGACGGTCAATATAAGCCAGCGAATCAGTGCCTTCAGCGGTGCGCAAATAAACCAGCACGCCTTCGGGCAAGCCGTTCAGCGGTTGGTGATGGCGCGATGAATAGCTGACGTTGGGCAAGTCGGGAATGAGTTGCGCCAGCCGTGGCTCGGCATCAATCGCGTTCTTCCAGATTTGATAAGCCTGCGAGGCGAGGTCAACTTCGGTGTCGGCTTCGCCATCCAGAATGCCCGCCTTTTCGTGGTAAAGATCAACCAGCGGTTGCACGGCGGTTTCGTCTTCAAAGAACGCTTCGTCCGCGCCGACGACTTCGGCGTTTTGGCGCAAACGGGCGACGACGCGTCCGCGCAAATTGATGATGCGTTCGACACCGTCGGCAGGCAGAAACGAATAGCAGAGAATTTCCCGCGCTTGCTGGCCGATGCGGTCTACGCGCCCGGCACGCTGTATCAGGCGAATGATGGCCCACGGCAAATCGTAATTGACGACGATGTGCGCGTCTTGCAGGTTCTGGCCTTCGCTGAGTACGTCAGTAGCAATCAACACACGCAATTCGTCTGCGGGTTTGACCTGTTCACGCTTGCGATTGCTGACGGGCGAAAAGCGCCAGGCGATTTCAGTCGGGTCGGATGAACCGCCCGTGACGCCGGCCAGATGGGTGAGGCCGTGCGATTGCAATTCGCGCGTCAGGAAATTAACCGTGTCGGCAAATTGCGTGAAGACCAGAATCTTTTCGTTCGGATGTTGCGTGCGCAACAACGCCAGCAGCGCGGCGAACTTGGCGTCTTTGGCGATATTCCACGAACCGTTATCAGCCAGAATTTTCAGCAAGGCTTGATTGTCCGCAGCCAAATCTTCCGCCAGCTTTTTCATAAACAACGACGGACGAATCCATTTGAAGCGGCGTTGATAGCTGTCGCGATAAGTGCGGTAAATTTCTGCGGCGCGTTGTTGGTAATCGGCAACAGTGCGTAACACTGGCGGCAAGGTTTCGGTGTTCGCCGCGTTATCGTCGTCGCTGTCTTCGCGGCTGTCATCGTCAATCAGCGTGAGTGAGAGCAAGCCTTCGTCTTCGTCATTCGTGCTGGCGTCGAGCAATTCGGCGACTTGCGAGCCGATCGGCAACGGCAAGTCGTTCTCGAGGGCGTGCAGAAAGACGAAGTTTCTCAAGACGTGACGTTCGAGCGAGAGCAGAAAGGCCGGGCCGCCCGATTCCAGCCGCTTGAAAAGATTGGTGCGGCAAAATCCCATCAGCCGTTTGCCTGCGCGCGACAGCCCGTCAAGCTGGCGTCTCTCTTCAGGCGCGGGAGGTGTCGGCATCTTTTCCCACGCGGCGACGTAATTGCCCAGGCCGTAACGCGGCAAATTTAACCGGTCAATCGCGCGTACGATGCTGGGCGAGGCCAGTCGCCCATAAGGATCATCCTGGTCATTTTCGTTAATGGTGAAGCGAATGGTTTTCGGCACACGCTCTGGGAAAAACGATTGCGTGCCGTCTTCGTAAAGCAGGAACTTGCGCCCCGTCGCTTCGTCCGTTTTCGCGTAGTTGTGCTGAATGAAAGAGCGCGTGCGCCTTACCAGATAAAGGCGCATCAATTCGCGCCAGTCATCCGGGTATTCGCTTTTTTCAAACGCGGCCAGCGACCGCATCGGACATTGAAACTTCGCTTGAAATTCATCGCTGCCCATTTCACGGATTTTCTGTTCCGGCCTGATGCCCAAGTCTTTGTCATCCGGCACGAACAAGCGAAGCTGCGCCGACAAATCCAGATATTGTTTGTTATAAGGCGTAGCCGAAAGCAGGATGCAGCGGCTGTCGCTTTGCTGAATGTATTCCTTGATCGCCTGATAGCGTTTGCCCGCCGGATTACGCAGGTTGTGGCTTTCATCCAGCAACACTGTGCGATAGCGCGCCGGAATGTTGGGCAATTCCTGTACGACGCGACTGAGCGGCAACACGCGGGCGCGCAAGTCGTAATCATCAATGTAACTCTGCCACATGCGAGTCAGGTTTTTCGGACAGATAATGAGCGTGCTCGCGCCGGTTTGTTCTTCGACAATTTTGGCAAGCGCCGTCGCCATCAGCGTTTTGCCCAATCCGACCACATCGCCGATGACGACGCCGTTGCGCTTTTTCAAATGATGCGCGGCGATCTTGACGGCGGCGGTCTGGTAATCAAAGAGCCGATTGCCGAAATTGCGCGGGATGCGGAATTCAGACAATCCGGCGCGCGCTTCCTGCGACAGGTGGTAAGCGATTTTCAGGTAAATGTGATAAGGCGGGACGGGTTCGGCGCGCGCCCAACTGCTGTCAATGATCTCGGCTAATTCGGCTGAAATATCCAGACACCACTTGTCGCGCCAGCGGTCGTCGAACCATTGTTGCAATTTCTGGCAGGCGTCGTGATCGAGTACATCAACATTCAATTCGCCTTGTTTGGAAAGTCCGGCGAAGGTGAGATTACTGCTGCCGACAAAGCCGATGCTGGGGTTGTTG
This sequence comes from Acidobacteriota bacterium, assembly GCA_031414155.1. Lineage (GTDB taxonomy): Bacteria > Acidobacteriota > Blastocatellia > RBC074 > RBC074 > JACPYM01. The sequence goes on along the minus strand of JANNUY010000043.1, from coordinate 2,665 downwards.
AGATCATTGCGATGCAGCAAATACAGCTTGGCGTGCAGCGGATGCCGCAAGAAAAGTTTGACGGCGAGTTTGCGAGTCTTGATTTGATCGCTCAGCCGCCGCAACGCCGCTTCGTCCTGATTGGTCGGCGCGCCATAAGTGAGTTGTTCGCGGAAACTTTCAGCAATGCGGCGACGCAACCGAATCGCTACGGCGTTATCAATTGCGCCGAGTTTGCCGTCGGCATTGGTGAGGCTGAAGGCTTGCCGCAACTCTTCTTGCGGGGCGGGTTGCATCCCCACCAGCAACCGGCAGCGCTGCTCGCCGCTCGGCCACTGCTCAATGCACTCGTCCAGTTGTTTCCAGCCGCGCAAGTTGAAATAGCCTACGCAAAAGTCGGCGCGCTCTGATTCGCGCAGCGTCTCGCGCAGGTAAGGCAAGAGCGATGTTTCGATGTTATCGAAGATTCTAGGCATATTCTCTTTACGACGATTACGCGTAACAGAGCGCAAACGATGTCGAAAAAAAAGGCAGGCGTTACGCTCAACGTACCCGCCTGCCTTATCTTTTTGACAATCAGTTTTAGCCAATCACGGCGGGCCGCGTTGCCGCACCGGTCGTCAACCGGTTGTTGCAAGCGTCCCAATCAATGTTCGAGAAAAAGGCTTCGATGTATTTCGGACGTTCGACCGGCGCGTAATCACGAATGAAAGCGTGTTCCCACACATCCATAATCAACACGGGCGTGAAGCCAGCGACGTTGCCCGATTCGTGCAGGTTGATCCAGTGATTCGAGAGTCCGCCGCTGACCGGGTCGAGGTAAGTCGCCGCCCAGCCTACGCCGCGCATCTTGCCGACGGTGACGAAGTTTTTCTTCCATTGTTCATAACTGCCGAAACTCGCCGCCGCCGCTTTGCCAAAGGCCGAATCCGCCGCCGGATCGCCTACGCCACCGCCGCTTTTCATATTGCCGAAATACCACTCGTGCAAAACCATGCCGTTGTATTCAAACCCCAAACGCCGCGTCAGTTCTGAATAGACCGGCATTTCGTTCGCGCCGATTTCGCCTTTCGCCAGATCGGCAATCTTTTCGTTCAGGATGTTCGTGTTCGTCACGTAGCCTTCATACAGCTTGAAGTGCATCGCCAACGTACCGTCCGTGATGCCGTTCAAGTTGCTCAAATTGAAGCTCTGCGCCTTGTAAACCGTAGCCATAATATGTTTCTTCCCCCCGTTTGAAATTATTGGAATTAGAAGTTGTTGCGAATTGTGTTGCGTCAAAAATTATCGGCTGGCAGGCGTGCGTTGTATGAGCAAAGCCGCCAGTACGATCAAACTCACGATGATCACCATGCCGCCGGGCATCAGCTTGAATCCTTTCGTCCAAGCCACTGAACCAAACCGCGCCAGCAATAGCAAAGTGACAATCAGCGAAAGCCACCAGCCATTTTGGTATTGCCCGCGCATCATCAGCGCCGAACCACCCGCCAGCGCGAGTCCCGCGACGGCTCCGGCAACCAGCGAAGCCATGCTACCCGCTTTGGCATAGCCCATGGCACCGCCCGCCGCCACCATAATTGCGTAAATTAAGACCAGCCATCCGATCATAGATAAGGTTGCTCCTTTGAAATGAATGAGAAAAGGTGTTGGACGTGTTGTCGGGATTACTGAACTGCTTCTATGTGACAGCACGGGCAATTTACCCCAACGCTTCTGAGCGTGCAAACTCCGCTTTTCGGCGTCAGTTCAACTGTTAGGGCGACTACTAAATCTAGTGCCACGTGTTTTCTTATGGCAGCCCCGTGTCACCTCTCTGGCCTTTGGTTGCTGCCCCGTGTTGCGCACTCGAAATGGGCAAGAAACTAGATTTTCTTTGCCTACTATCACTTACCTAAAACCACAACATATTGGAGCAAAAACCGTTTGACAGCCCGCATTTAGTGGCCTATATTCCCGCTCGTTCAACAGCCGAACGGAAGCAAAGTACTTCACGATTCGTCGCTATCTCAGATAATTTTCCCTGCACACGCCCTGGATTGGTGTTAGGTGTCGGTGACACGCTTACCACAAGATATTGCGTATTGGTGAGGCAGCGCCGTTGAAGTCTGATTCGGTTCTTTCAGTTGAATATCTTTCCTAGTTAATAACCAACTCAAGCGTTCGATCACAGGTCGCGTCCCCTCAGAACTGTGCTGGGAAAGGTGTGTCGTTTTGCATTTTTGTCACGGGGCAAAGCCGATTTGCCCTCCTCGTTTCCCCATTAAAGATCAATACACCGTCAAGAGAGAAAAAAAGGAAGGCAGGACTCTAAACCCATGAGTGTCAGCAAACAAAAAATGGTCGAACTGACCAATCAATTCAAAAAACCGCTCGGGATCAACGCTCAACAAGTCGTAAGCAAACGCTATTCACTGAAAGACCTTAAAGCTAACGCGCTCGAAACGTGGGATGACATCGTCAAGCGCGTCGTCTTTCACGTAGCCAAAGCTGAAACCAATAGTTCAAAACGCGAAGAGTTCATCACGCACTTGATGCGCCTGATGGACGCGCGCGCATTCGTACCCAACACGCCCTGCCTCGTCAACGCGGGCAAACCCAAAGGACAACTCGCCGCCTGTTTCGTGCTGCCCGTGCCCGATTCGATAGACGGCATTATGGAACACGCCAAATATTGCGCGCTGATTCA
>JANNUY010000042.1:0-7441 GCA_031414155.1 Acidobacteriota bacterium | reverse complement strand
GTGTGATCGCCGGTGACATTCAGATCGAAGCCTTGCCGTTCCGGCTCAAACCCTTTGCCGCCCAGATGCCACTTGCCAATGCTCGCGGTCGCGTACCCCGCTTGTTTCAAGGCTTCGGCGAATGTGGTTTCAGTGAGCGGTAATTCCTGTTGAATGATCGGACGCGCCAGCTTTTGCGCAGGCATGTCACCACGCCCCGGCAGCCAGTCCGTAATGCGCAAACGCGCCGGATGCTTGCCCGTCATCAACGCCGCGCGTGTCGGTGAACATACGGGCGCAGCGGCATACGCATCGGTGAAGCGCATGCCACGCGCCGCGAGCGCATCAATGTTCGGCGTGCGGTGATAGGTGCTGCCATAACAACCCGTGTCCGCCCAGCCGTAATCGTCAATCAACACGAGGACGATATTCGGCTTGCGCGGTTGCGCGGCAACGAAGACAGAGAACGTGAACAACAAGCATCCGCAAAGAAAAATTAAACGTAGTTTCATAAGTGCTTCATTGTGGTGGTATCGGCAGCGGCAGGTAATCGCGCTCCAGAATCATCCATTCCTGCAATTTGCCTTTGAGTTCTCGTGCGAGCGCGGCGTGTTCAGGCTTATCAATCAAGTTCGTGAATTCGCTCGGATCGCTCTCCAGATCGAACAGCTCAAACATCGGGCGCGTCGGCGAAAACAACAAGCGCCCGTGCAACGGCGAGAGCTTTCCGTCTTTATTCATTTGCTCCAACTCTTTCCAAAACGGCTGTCCGGCAAAATCTACGGGCTGATAAGGCAATTGCCACAGCGCGTTGTAAACCAGCTTGTAGCGCTTGCCGATCACTACGCGCCCCAGATCAAAGGGCGAAGTGCCCGTCGGCAAGCCCGATCCGTGAGCGCCGCGTTCAGCGAAAACATATTGCCGTGCGGTATATGTCGCGTCGCCTTGCAGCAGTTTGAGAAAGCTGCGCCCGGTCATTTCTTTCAGCGGCTTTGCGCCACAGGCCTCCAAAAACGTCGGAGCCATGTCTTCGCCAGAAATCAGATCGTTCGATACGCTGCCCGCTTTGATTTGTCCTGGCCAGCGCGCAATCAGCGGCACATTCACGCCGTATTCATACAACGTGCCCTTGCCGCGAAACTGTGAGGCGCCATTGTCGCCCTGAAAAACGACGATGGTGTTTTCAGCCAGGCCGCGCGTTTTCAGTTCGGCGAGGACTTCGCCAAACATCGTGTCAAAGCGCGCGATTTCGTCGTAATAACGCGCGAAATCCTGCCGTACGCCGGGCGTGTCGGGGTAATGCGCGGGCAGTTTGATTTTGCTCGGATCGTGCGGAACCGGAATCGCGTTGGCGTCCAACGGGCGATGCGGATCGTTGGAACAGAGCTGCAACGCGAAAGGCTTGCCCTTGGCCAGATCGAGGAATTCACGGTACTGCTGCAACATGTTCCCTTGCTTGGCGTAATTCAACCGCCGCTCAAAGGTACGCAGGTTGTGCTGATCGAACACGGCTTTGGTTTCTGGCGGCATATTGCCTGAGCCATCGAGATGAAACATTCGTCCGGCAACGCCCGTGAAATAGCCCTGCGCGCGCAACAGTTCCAACCACGTTTTATATTCTTCGGGCAAGGGCGCAGAAAAGCGCGTCATCTGAATCCCGACAGGCGAACGGCCCGTCATCAAGGCTGCACGCGAAGGCACGCATTGCGGCGCGGCAACATACATCCGCTTGAAAAGCATTCCCTCTTTAGCAAAGGCGTCAAGGTTCGGCGTTTTGATGTCGGCATTGCCATATGCCCCAACGTGCGCTGCGCTGTGGTCGTCAGACATTACGAATAATACGTTGGGACGCGGGCGCGTTTGCCCGAACGCAATCAAAGTCGCCAGCCACCAAAGCACACTAAATAAAAAAATCCTCTTCATTATTTACCTTTCCCTAAGGCTTGCGCATTCCCCACAAAGGTTGCGCCAATGGTTGATTCCAATGTCGCCACGCGGCAGCCAGTTCTTTGACCTTGTCAGGATGCTTACTCGACAGGTCGTGCTGTTCGCCAATGTCATCGGCGAGGTTATAAAGCGTTGCGTCTGACAAATCGCTGAGCGCGGCGACGTTGGTGTCGAGACGGCCTTCGCGGGTTTTGACCAGCTTCCACGCGCCGCGCCGAATCGCCATCATATTGCCCATCCGCCAATACAGCGCTTCATGCGGCGCGCCTTTTTGTTTGCCCGTCAGGTAAGGCAACAAATTCACGCCATCGAATTTCGCCGACGGTTGCGCAGTAATCCCCGCCGCAGCCAATGCGGTCGGCAATACATCAAGTTGAATGATGGGTTGCTCATATGTCTTGCCTGCTGCGACGTGGCCTTTCCAGTGAATCACAAACGGGACGCGGATGCCGCCTTCGTAAGTCTGCCGCTTCGAGCCGCGCAGCGGTGTATTGATCGAACCGTTTACTGTCGTCGTCGGCATTGTCGGCCCGCCGTTGTCGCTGAAGAAAAAGATCAATGTGTCTTCTTCCAATTTGGCCGCGCGTAACGCCGCCATCACACGGCCTACGGCGTCATCCAGCGCCGACATCATCGCGGCATACGTGCGCCTCTGCGGATCGGCAATTTTCGGAAAACGTTGCAGGTATTTTTCAATCGCATGCATCGGCGTATGCACGGCATTGAAAGGCAGGTAAAGAAAGAACGGCTGTGCCTTTTGCTTTCCGATAAACGCCTCGGCGCGGTCGGCGATTTCTTCGGTCAGGTACTTCATTTCGCTGACCGGCTTGCGCCCGTCGAGTACGGGGCTGTCGGCCTTCTCGCTCGGCTCCAGGTAGGAGTGCTCGCCGTCCAGGAAGCCGTAAAACTCTTCGAAGCCGCGACTCAGCGGATGCTGGTTATCGCGCCAACCAAGATGCCATTTGCCATACATTGCCGTGCGATAACCGGCGGCTTTGAAACGATCCGCCATCGTCGTTTCAGTGACCGGCAGCCCTGCCGCCACTTCGCGGCCTTCTTGCTGCGTCGGATTGAACTCGTGACCAAAGCGTTGTTGATAACGCCCCGTCAACAGCCCAGCGCGCGTAGGGCTGCAATACGGTCCGCTGACATACCCGTTCGTGAATCGCACCCCGCCACGCGCCAGCGCATCCAGATTCGGCGTCGGAATATCCGTGCAGCCGTGAAAACCTACATCGGCATAGCCCATATCATCGCCGACGATAAGGAGGATATTAGGTTTGCGTGCAGCGTGCGCAGGTTCTAACGAGGCCACACAGCATAAAACCGCAGCCAGCACAGGCCATAGGCAAACAATCTGTTTAAGCAAAGTTCTTTTCATATCACCATTGGGTAGGAAAACGCGGTTTGCTTTGGTTCATCTCTCTGTCCCAGTTAGCCAGTTTCGCGCGTAACTCGGCGACCTTTTGTGGCGCTCGCCGACCATCTTTGCCCGCCGCACCGTCGCCTATTTTCCGCTAGGCGCTGTGATGCATTTATCCAGTTGATTATCGACCGGCGGGATCGCTTTCTTGTGCTCTTCGGCAATGCGGCGCATTTCAGCAATGACTTCGGGATGCTTGGCGGCGGTCCCATTTTTCTGACGGGTCAACATCGAGGTTGTAAAGCTCCGGCGTCGCGTGCGTGACTGCCGCTCCCCGCCGTATTCCGATTGCGTGATGACCTGTTTAATGCGCCCCATAAATCTAACCCAATGATTTCAGGTCGTCTACTGCTATAAACAGAACGTTGGCTTGAGTGCGTTGCGCGTCAACAGGACGCGGCACGGCGGGCAACAAGACTGCGAACAACAAACCTAGCCAAAAGCAAATACGAAATTGGTTTTTCATAGTTTTTCGTTGGTGTCTGGGGCGTGGAGTACACGCTTTAGCGTGAGTCTCGCGCGCAATACGCCTCACGCTAAAGCGTGTACTCCACGCATTTGAATATCAAAACATCAGCTTCAACCCATACGTCCATTGCCGTTGGCCGTGGCCTTTTTCGCCAGTAATCGTCCCGAACGCGGTGTTGGTCACGCCGGTTGTCGGGCCAGCGAATTGCACGTGATTCAGCGCATTGAAGCTCTCAGCGCGGAACTGAATTTTGAATTTCTCAGTGACGCGGAAGTTTTTGAATAACGACAAATCCCAATTGTTCGTGCCGTCCGCGCGGATGAAGCTGAAGCGCGAGGACAGGGTGCGCACGTTACTGGCGAGTTGTTTCGCATTGTCACGCTCAAAGACAGTATTGGCGGCGGTGAGGTTGAACCAGGCATCCGTCGTGCGCTGGTCGACCGGCAAAACCAGGTCGCGCAAATTGCCGCGCACGATGGCGTTGCCAAAGCCCAATGCTTCGCCGCTTTGGCCTTCAAACCAACCCTGAAATTGCCAGCCGCCTACCGCCATATCCAGCCAACGATTCGCGCCGCCCAACCATTTCTGGCCTTTGCCAAAGGGCAATTGGTAGATGCCGTTGATAACGAAGCGATGCGGGTAATCCTGATCGGAAACGACTTCTTCCAAGCGCGTGTCACCCGCGTTCAGATAGCCGATGGCTTCCATTAGTTTTGAATACGTCCACGAAGCCTGGAACGTCAGCCCTTTGGTCAGGCGCTTTTCGACGCCGACCTGCAGCGAGTGATACCACGAATAGCCGTTCGATTCAGTGACGGTGATGTCGCCGAAATGGGGGAAGGGGCGTAACAGTTGCGAACGCGCTACGTTCTGCCCGGCTAAGCCTGTGCCCGCAAAATCAGCAACCCCGAAAAACGGATTGCGCACTTGCGCGCCGATAAAATCAATCGTCGCCTGATCGCGTTCCGTCTTGGTCGAAAAGTAACGGTTCGGCACGGCATTGATGTTGCGGTCTACGCCAATCTTGTTGCCGCGACTGCCGACATACGTGACTTCCGCGACCATCTTGCCGGGTAATTCGCGCTGCACCGAGAACGACCAACGCGAGAGATAAGGATTGAGCGGCTTTTCGTTGAAGTAACTGATGCCGCGTCCGAGGAAGGTGCGCAAGCCCTGCGACGAGCCAGGCGCAGCTTGCAACCCGCTAGGGAACGGGTTCGCTAACGTAGCGATGTAAGTCTGCCCGTTGTCCAGCGTTGGGATGAGGTTCGTCGCTTGATTGAATCCGCCTTGATTCACGTCAATGCGATCTACGCCGATGGTGTCGAAATAGATGCCGAAGCCCGCGCGCAAAACTGTTTTTTGATTCAGCGAAAAGGCCATGCCAATGCGCGGCATGAAGTTGTTGCCGTCAGAACTCCACAGGCCACGCGGATTGCCGCTAACGCCAGCGAAATTCAAACCACCGAGCGTTTTGAATTGTGAGACGGGCAATTCTGGGATCGGATTAGCGGTGTAATTGGCGAGCGCCTGCGCCGAAATTGGGCTGGCAGTGGTCGCCTCAAAGCCCCGAACCGAGCGATCAAAGCGCTCGGTCGGTGCGCCTTCATATTCGTACCGCAAGCCAAGATTCAACGTCAGGCGTTTGTTCAAGCGCCAGTCGTTGTGCAAAAAGATGCCGAGGAAATCGGATTGCTGCGCGCGCGACGAATTCACACTGACTGCGCCACCGGTCGGAATGCCCAGCAGGAAACTCGCCAGCCCGTGGCCAATCGGCGCAACGGGCGAATTGTCGAGCGGGCCGCGCGTATAGGCTTCGGCAAAAGTGAAGGTCGGCGCGACGTTGCCGTAATTGAATCCGTTCTCGCGTTGCAAGCGATACTCGCCGCCGAATTTTAAACTGTGATTGCCGATGATCTTCGTCATCGTGTTGCCAAACACGTGATAGTAAATCGAACGCTGGTTGCCGCCATCCTGTCCAATCGAAGTGAAATTCGTGATGTTGATTGAAGGGAACGAGACGCCAGCGAAATTGGTTTTCGCTTTGAGTTCATTGACCAGACTCGACTGGAAACCCAGCGAAGTCAGATCGAAACCGTTCGTCAAGCGCCCGGCAATCGGCGTTTGGTGCGACACGCTGTAGCGCAAATTCATCACCAGCGTCGGGCTGAACGTATACACATCGTCAACCGCTACGCCACGCCCTGGTTGTTCTGTTACCGTCCCCGTTGCGCCGCCCTCGAATTGCACGGTCGTGTCGTACTGATAGTTTTGCGTGTAGCGCACAAACACCCGATGGTTTTCGTTAAAGTTGTGATCCAGCCGACCGAGGAAGTTGCGATTGTTGCGATCAATCACTTGCGTAGTGAAATAGTTCTGCCGTCCGTCTGCCGTGCCCGCCTGATTGGGCAGCGGGAAAAACGCGAGAATCTTTTTCGCCGTCGGATCAATACGATTCGGCGCGATGATGTTGCCCGCGATTGCCGTGCGGCTGAAACGCCCGCCCGTCGCAGGTTTGATCGTGAACGGATCGTAAATCTGATAAGTCGCGCCGAGCTTGAGCAAATCTGAAAAATCGCCGTTGCGTTCTTTCTCGGTCGGCACGGTGCCGGTGAACGAAAGATTGCGTTTGATCTTCAAACCTTCATAGCCAAAGCTCCAGAACGTTTTGGCGCGCCCGTTGTAAAGTTTCGGAATCACCACCGGCCCCGTTGCCGTCGCGCCCCAACGTTGATGCAACCAGCCGGGCACGTTGCGGGTGCGAATGTCTTCGACGTTCGCACCCGGCACAGCGACCTGCTGTCCGATAAACCGATTGGTATGCCACGGAATCGCGCGCAACCGCGAGTCGTTCATATACGCAGTGCCGTGCAAATCTTTCGTGCCCGACTTGATGCTCACGTTGGTCAGCGCGCCACTCGCGTGGCCGATGCTGGCGTCATACGAAGTCGTTTGAATCTTGAACTCAGCGACCAAATCCTGCGGCGGCGAAAAGCTGGTGTTGCGCTCGAACATATTCGGCGAGCCATCAAGCGTGACCTCGCTCGTGCCTGAACGAACGCCGTTGCCGATCAAATTGCTGCCCGAACCATAATCGAAAGGGTTGCCCGCCGTGCGACCGCCTGCCGTCGTCACACCGGGCGAGAGCCGCGAGAGATAAAACGCATTGCCGCCAACCACCGGCAATTCCGCCGCGCGCTTGCCGTCAATCACCATTCCGGTGGTAGCCGAAGACGTGTCGAGCAATGGCGCTTCTGATGTAATGTTGACCGTATCGGAAACCGCACCGACTTCCAGCGAAAAGTCCAAGGCCAGACGGTCGCCCACTCGCACATCTATCGAATCGCGCGATGATTTCTTAAAGCCAGTGGCTTCAACCGTAATTTTATACGGCCCCGGTTGCAGGTAATTGAGTTGAAAGCCGCCGTCGGCATTCGCCACAGAGGAAGTTGTGACGTTGGTATCGAGACTCTGCACGATCACCTTTGCGCCCGGTACCGCAGCACCTGAAGAATCGGTCACGCGGCCCAACACAACGGCGCGCGATTCCTGGGCATAGCTGATCGTTGTGACAAGACACAACAGCATCATCGCGAAAAGAAGCATCTGGTACTTTTTCATAG
>JANNUY010000041.1:0-14345 GCA_031414155.1 Acidobacteriota bacterium | reverse complement strand
CGGCAACTTCAACGTCAAAACTTGGCAGAAAATGCTTCAGGTTTTGTCCTGTACTTAGTCTGCGCGTTCATTTTATTGGTGTTCATATTTGGTGGATTTGTCGCTCTTCCATTCTATGCTAGTGAGGGCAATAGCCTTTCTTTTCAAGATAAGATATTGGGGTGGATTGGAACAATAATTCTCTTTGTCACTATTATTATTCCGCACGCATGGACAGTTAAGCCCCCTTACTTTGGGATCAGAATTGCACTGATTATCTTTTCTGCCGCTTGGGATTTTGGTACAGGAATATTTGCTTATCGCCACGGATTGACACGAAGTATTCACGTACCGGGAACTTATCTGGGGCTATTACTTGGTGGCGTTTTACTTATCACTTTATTGATGAAGCGAGCTGAAAGTAAAAAGCCGCTTGATGCTCTCAATATGACCTAACGTCCATTCGCCTAGAGTCGCGTCAATGAATATGCAGATACCTTGCCAATACCCCTACGATCCTAAATGGCGGCTAATCGTGTTCGGTCTCGCAACGGGTGCAGCAATGCTGGGGCTTGTTGCGATGCGGTGGTATTCGTATCGAGTTGGTATTGCTATTGGGGGAGTACTGGTGGTTATGGCGTTGTTTGGTATTGTGCGGCGTCTCGCTTTTCGACGCTTCATTGAGTTCAGGAAGGATGCGTTGCTTCTCCCGACTGGGTTTCTTCAGTTCCGCATGGTCTGTATTCCGTATTCCGCTATTACTAGAGCTTGGGAAGTTAGTTTGCCATTTACGGTCGTGCTTCGTATTAGCACAGATGATCGCGTATTCGACATACCTTCGATATTGTTGCCAGATTCGGAAAGCTACGTTGCGCTGCGGGAGTTCTTCTTTCATCAACGATGGAATGACAGTTAATAATCAAGGAGACTTTTCGATAATGAAACCCACTCGTCTCACCGAGTTTATGAGCAAGATGGAACCCAAGAGCGTCGCCATCTTTGCCAGTGCGCACGACATACGTCGCAATCAGGACAGTGATTTTGAGTTTCGGCAGGACTCAGATTTTTACTACCTCACCGGCCTCAACGAACCTGATTGCGTAGCCGTTCTTGCGCCGGAACATCCGCAACACAAATACATTTTGTTCGTGCGTCCGCGCGTGAAGGAAGAAGAAATCTGGACGGGGCTGCGCGCGGGCGTGGAAGGCGCGATCAAGAAATACGGCGCAGATGCGGCGTATGACATCAAGTTGCTTGATCAGATTTTGCCGCAATACCTGAAAGGCGCTGACACGCTGTATTACCGCTTCGGGCAAAACGCGCGCTTTGATTTGAAGCTCATCAATACGATCAAGCAATTGCGCGAGCGCGTCAGATATGGCGATTACGGCCCGACGACGATCATTGATCCGGTCGCGCACGTACACGAGATGCGCTTGCGCAAGAGCGAAACTGAAATCGCCAGCATGCGCCGCGCCGCCGCCATCAGCGCCGCCGGGCACGTAGCCGCGATGAAACATTGCCAGCCGGGGATGTATGAATACGAGTTAGAGGCGCTGGTGGAATACGTCTTTCGCAAGCAGGGCGCGATTGGCACGGCTTATCCCTCGATTGTCGGTTCAGGATTCAATACGACGATATTGCACTACAACACGAACAACGATCAGATCAAAGACGGCGATATGGTGCTGATTGACGCGGGGGCTGAATACGATTTGTTCGCGGGCGACATTACGCGCAGCTTTCCCGCCAACGGCAAATTCACGACGGCGCAACAAGCGGTTTACGAAGTCGTTCTCGCCGCGAACAAGGCCGTCATCGAAATGGTCAAGCCGGGCGAGAGTTTCATGAGGCTGCACGAAAAAGCCGTCGAAGTCGTCACCGACGGATTGCTCGCCATCGGCTTGCTCTCAGGCGATCGCAAAGATTTGATTGAGAACAAAGGTTATTTCAAATTTTTCATGCACCGCACCGGCCACTGGCTCGGCCTCGACGTGCATGACGTAGGCCGCTACAAAATCGCCGACGACTGGCGCACGCTCGAACCGGGCATGGCCTTCACGGTCGAACCGGGCGTTTATATTGCGGCAGGTACGGAAGGCGTGGCGGAAGAGTTTTACAACATTGGCGTCCGCATCGAAGACGATGTGGTCGTGACCGAAACGGGTTGTGAAGTTCTCACGTCTGGCGTGCCGAAGGACGTCAGTGAGATCGAAGCCTTGATGAAAGAGTCGTTGACGATGCCGATATAATCATCGCAGCACTTTTCGCGATGATCGAACGCAACACTATTGAGGTGATTTTATGGAATACGCAGTAGTTATCACAAAAAAGCCAACGTCTCGTTGGCAGGCGATGATACAAGGTTGGCCTGATTGCGTAGCCGAGGCAGAAACACGCGAGCAGGTGATTGCCGCCATCAAAGCGCGGCTAGCCGAACGGTTACGCCACACCGAAGTGATTCACATCGAAGCGCCTGCGCCTGCGCTGTCAAATGGCGTGTCGGAATACACAACCTTTGCGGAAGAATGGCCGGACTTTGGCGTCTTCCGCGACGACCCGATGCTGGATGAATTGTTTGACGAAATCGAACGTCGCCGCGATGGGCATTTGGCCGGGGCTTAACGCATGTTTCTTTGGGACACGAACATTTTGCGCCATCACAATCAGGCGCATCTGACTTTGCAAGCCTGGTTACGACGGATTCCGCGCAGCCAAATCGCGCTCCCGTCAGTCGTCGTAGCAGAAGTCTTGCGTGGCAGGTGCGAGTTCGCGTTGAAAGCCACGCCCGCGCAATTCGAGTTTGCGCACACGCAGTTGCTGAATGAGTTGCGCGTTTTGCGGCGTTTCAGAATTGTCTTTCCCGATCAGGCGAGTGCGTTCGTGCTGGCGGCGTTGCTGAAACAGCACGCCAGCCATAAACGATATGCCGATATGATGATTGCTGCGCAGGCTCGCGCCGGAAATTACATCGTCGTTACCCGTAATCAAAAAGACTTTATAGATTTGTTACCAAAGCAGCAGTTGCAAAATTGGATTGACGATCCGCCTATTAACTAAGCGCCACTCTTCTCTAGTCAGTTGAACAACGTCGCGCGCTGAACGAGAATCCGTGCTAGCTAGTCTCGTCCAGAAAGCAAAGGTTGTTATGTTTTGTCTTGCTGTTTTCTCGCACAAATTACCGATCAAACTTAGTCTCGTAGGATTGCTTTTCACTGTGGGATTTTTGGGCGCTTGCTTCGACGCTGAGCCAGCCAAAGAATCGCCTAATAATTCTGACGCCTTTCAACTCACTGCGCCGCTGGGCGTTGACCTGCAATCGGCTTCTTACAACGTGCCGAAAGACAATCCGCTGACCGAGGTAAAGATCAAACTCGGCAAGCGGTTGTTTTTTGAAAAGGCGTTGTCGGCAGACGGTACGCTCGCATGCGCTTCGTGCCATGTGCCGGAGAAAGGCTTTGCCGATCCGCAGCAATTTTCAGTGGGTATTCGCGGGCAAAAGGGCGGGCGGCAAGCGCCTCCGATTCTCAACCGAGTCTTTAGCCGCAAGCAGTTTTGGGATGGGCGCGCGGCTTCGTTGGAAGATCAGGCGCTGGGGCCGATGATGAATCCGATTGAGATGGGCCATCCCAACGTGCAAGGCATTCTCAAGTACCTGCAAAACGATGCGAGTTACGTCGCCGCGTTCAAAGAGGCTTTTCCCGACCAAGCCGGAGCCATCAACGACGTAACGCTCAGCCGTGCCATTGCCAGTTTTGAACGCACTATTTTGGCGGGCAATAGTCCGTATGACCGCTTCACACAAAACGATGACAAGGCGGCGATGAGCGACGCGGCGTTTCGCGGCTACCAGCTTTTTCTCGGCAAGGCCGCCTGCGCGAGCTGTCACGTAGGCTTTAATTTCACGGACGAGAGCTATCACAACTTAGGGGTAGGCACGACTGCGAAGAAGGCAGACTTGGGGCGTTATGAGATAACGAAACTCGACGGGCATCAGAGCGCGTTCAAAACGCCGACGTTGCGCGAAGTGGTGAACACTGCGCCGTATATGAACGACGGTTCGCTCAAAACGCTCGAAGAAGTCGTGGCGTTTTATAACCAGGGTGGGCGGTTGAATCCGTCGCTGTCGCCGAAGATCAAACCGTTGGGTTTAACCGCGCAAGAACAAAAAGACTTGATCGAATTTCTGAAAGCGTTGTCGGGCGAAGTGGTGTGGTACGGCAAGGCGGATGATTTACAACGCGCGGCGCACACCTCCGCCAATAAGCCGACGATGTAAAGGCTATGACTGAAAACATCGAACAACAAATTCAAGAACTGCGGCAAACGATCAACGAACACGATCATCGTTATTACGGGTTGAGCGCGCCGACGATTGCCGATGTCGAATACGACGCGCTGATGAAACGGCTGCAAGCGCTCGAAGCTGAACGGCCTGATTTGATTACGCCTGACAGCCCTACGCAACGCGTGTCGGGGCAGGTGGCTGAGGGGTTTGATGAATATCTGCACAAACGTCCGATGCTTTCGCTGGATAACAGTTACAGCACCGGCGATTTGCGCGACTGGGCGAAACGCTGTGAAAAACTGGCCGAAGGGCGTGCGTTTGATTACGTGGCCGAACTCAAAATTGACGGCCTAAGCCTGTCGTTGATTTACGAAAACGGAAGGCTCGCGCGCGGCGTCACGCGCGGTGACGGCACGCGCGGCGAAGTCGTGACGAGCAACGTGCGAACGATTCGCGCGGTGCCCCTAAAGATTGAAAAGCCACTGAAAGAATTTCCCGCCGACAAAGAAATCGAAGTGCGCGGCGAGGTTTATTTGCCCAACGACAGCTTTGAGCGCATCAATCGTGAACGTGTTGAACAAGAACTTCCGACTTTTGCCAATCCGCGCAATGCGGCGTCGGGTACGTTGCGAATGCTTGATCCGCAAATCGTAGCCGACCGCCAACTCGACATCTTTTGCTATCAATTGCTTTTCAATGGCGAACCCGCGTCAGGCGCGCACAGCGAAGCCCTCGAATGGCTCGCGGCGCATGGGTTCAAGGTGAATCCGAACCGCCAACTCTGCAAAACAATTGACGACGTGATCGCTTATTGCGACGAATGGAATGAGCGCCGCGATCAGTTGAATTACGAAATTGACGGCGTAGTGGTGAAGGTCAATCAGGTCGTGGTGCAACAGGAACTCGGTACGACTTCAAAAGCGCCACGCTGGGCGATTGCGTATAAGTTTCCGGCGCGGCAAGTTTCTACGCGATTGCTGGACGTGAGCTATCAGGTCGGACGCACCGGAGCCGTTACGCCCGTGGCGGTGTTGGAACCGGTGCAACTGGCGGGTACGACGGTGTCGCGGGCGAGCTTGCATAATTCTGATGAAATGACGCGGCTCGGCGTGCTGCGCGGCGATTGGGTCTTTATCGAGAAAAGCGGCGAAATTATTCCGCAAGTGTTGAGCGTGATCGTTGAGAAGCGCATGGGCGAAGAAACGGCGTTTGTGTTTCCGACGGAATGCCCGGTTTGTTCGACAGCATTGGTCAGGCCCGAAGACGAAGCGGTAACGCGGTGTCCGAATGCTGATTGCCCGGCGAAGTTGCGGGCTTCGTTGCTGCACTTTTCCGCGCGTCGTGCGATGCGTATCGAAGGCTTGGGCGAAGCGTTAGTCGAGCAACTGACTTCGGGCGCGGCAGCTTTAGTGTTGGATGTCGCAGACCTTTATCAGTTGGCCGCCAAGCGCGACGCGCTGATTGCGCTCGAACGAATGGGCGCGAAATCGGCTGACAACTTGTTAGTGCAAATCGAAAACTCAAAAGAGGCTGGGCTGGCGCGATTGCTTTACGGGCTGGGTATTCGCCACGTCGGCGAACGCACGGCGAAAATTTTGGCTGGGCATTACGGCAACATGGAAAGGCTGGCGGCGGCTCCGGCAGAAGAACTTGCACAGATTTTTGAAATCGGGGAAGTCGTAGCGGCTTCGATTGCTGAATGGTTTGGGCAAGAACGCAACCGACAGTTGTTGGGAAAATTGCAGGCGACGGGTGTGTGGATGGAAGAAAACGCTACGCTCACAAGTGCCAGCGTTCCCAAAGTCTTTGAAGGGAAGCAATTTGTATTGACGGGAACTTTGCCTACGATGAGCCGAGATGAGGCAAAGGCATTTATCGAAGCGCGCGGTGGTCGTGTTACCGGAAGTGTAAGTAAAAAGACAGATTACTTGGTGGCAGGCGAGGACGCCGGATCGAAACTGACGAAGGCGCAAGAGCTAAAAATTTATGTTTTTAATGAGGGAGAAATGCTGAGGTTAGGGGAAAGCCCTAACCCGTAACCTGCTTGAACCATTCAAGTTGGGTGGTTCCCCGTAATGAAAAATTTTTCTTCAAAAGGGCTTGCCAAGTACGAATTGAGAGCGTATAATTCCTCTCAACTAGCAGCGGTAAATACCCTAATGGCTGAGGACGCTGCTGATTCGGGAACCCCAACGGGTTCCCCTTAAATTTGAAAGGGCAGGCTGAACAGCCTGCCCTTTTTTCTATCCCAAAAAAGTGAAAGGCGAGAGTCATAAACTCTCGCCTTTCGTGTTTTCAGGTTTCACGCTTCCGATTAAAACTTCACTCGCACGCGATAACTCAACACGGCTTCACCGTCTTTGGCTACGGGAACAGTGAAACGTGCGGCAAAGGCGGCGGTCTTTTCAGCAGGGAAGGTCGAGTTCACGATTTCCCAGTCGCCGCTGATGGGTTCGTTGACGATGACGGAGATGGCTTCTTCCTTATGGTTGCGGATGCGAATTTCGTAAGCGTACTCAAACACGCGGCGCGCGATGTTTTTGTAATCCATCTGTTTGCGTTCAGCGACTACGTCAAAGGCATCGCCGAGCTTGATGCGCACGTTTTCGTCTTTGGGGGTGTGGTCAATGCGGTCTTCGCCAATGAATTGCTGCGCGCCCGTCGTGTCTGCTTTGTAAACACGCACGACGCCAGCCGGCAGCGGCAATCCTAGATTGTTTTCCTTCGCATTTTTGAAGCCTACGAAAACGCCCACCTTTTCTTTCACGGGTTCGCCCGGATTGTTGTAACCCTGATAGTAAAAAGCCTGGCCGTTCACGATTAGCTCTTTTTTGACGGCGAGGTTGGCAGCAGAAAGCAAACTGATTTGTTTGGTTTCGTTGTTCTTGAGCGTCGTCGCACGCTGCAAGCTGTAAAGGTGATATTCAAAAAACGACTGTTCCTGAAACTGGGGTTGCGGTGCAGCGGCGGCCATTTCCATCACCTTCATTCGCCCACCTGCCATGACTTCTTCGCGCACGCGATTGACATCACCCGCGACAAGTTTGAGTTCGGCGTTGCGATAGGCCGTACCGCTGTTGTTGTTGATCGTGACCCAGCCATTCAAATCGGCTTTCGTATCGTTTTGATTGACGACCACCACGTAATCAGACCGCCAGCCCATGCCTTGCGTTAAATAAGACGCTTCGACGGTGTGGGTTTCCGCGCCCGTATTGGTGAGCGTCCAGACCAGCGTAGGTTTGGCGATCAAGTCTTGCGGCAAGCGGTCGAAACGCATCTCGGCAATGTTCGTAGGGTTAATGATGATCTGTTCGCCGATTTGCCAAACTTGTCCGCTGTTGTTGGAAAGCAGCGTAGCCTTGGTCGGCGTCAGCGTCTCGGAATTGTTTTGCACGGTGCGCAGCACGAGCGTGATTTCTTTGCCGACGTATTTGTCGAGCAGCTTTTGCGGATTGAGCAAATCGTATTCATAACTTTGCTCGACCACATTCAGCGCCTCTGCCGCCGTGATAGATTTGATGTGTACGGAGGTGGCGTTGATCTGTTGAGCTACGTCCATAAAGCGCAACTGCGATGCACCGCGCGGAATGCGCAAAGTGCGCGTGTCTTTAACCAGTCCGAGGTTGGAATTGTAAACGGTGATGGCGACACTTTTTTGATCATCAAGCGTACTTGTTCCGGCCTGTTGTGATGATGGTTGAGGTGTTGGATCGGGATTCATTTTGCCTCCGGTTTTGCTTTTGGTTTTATGCGATGCGTTATCGAAATCGCTGGCGGCGATCAGGTTGGGCCTAATACACAAGGTGACGCATAAGGCGCAGGCGAATGCCCAGCTTGAAAAGGTTGATGTCATTCGTTGCATAAAGTTACCTCCGTGAAATGCGTTTGCCACCCAACTATAAGGTCGTCGCGCGCAAAAGCCTACAGAGGCTCTTGGCTGGCCTTTCCGCCCTCTATGCCGATAATGCGCCTATGAAATGGCTTATCGGATTTTGCGTTGCGCTGTTGCTGTTCAGCGGATGCGGCGGACAGCTTTATCGCGTTGCGCCTGCGCCTAAAGTAGCGACTCCCGGCCCATCTGGCGAAGGTTTGGCGATGACCGCGCGGTTGCTGACCGGCGACGAATTGCTCGAACAGTTCGATGCCAATCTTTTGCTGGCAGGCGTAATCGTCGTTGACGCGCGCGTCGTTAATCGTACTGCGGCGGCGCAAACGATGGAATTTGCCTTGCAAGACTCTGCTGGCGCTTCACTCAAACCGTTGTTGCCGAAACAGGCGTTGCAACGCCTGATGAAATTTTACGGCAATCTGCTTTACGCAAAGGCGGCTTATGCCAATACGCTGGCGCAATACGAATCGTTGGCGTGGCCGTTGTCATTCACGCTGGAACCGCAAGCCGACAAGCATGGCTTTCTCTTTTTTGCGACAACGACAGACGCAACCGCGTTGCGCGGGTTGCGACTCACGGCGGCAGGCCAATCTATCAAATTGAATTAACGCGGAGCGATTTTGTACCCCAATCCTGAACCTCAGAACCGTCTTTCTTCTTCGATTGATGAACTCGTCACGGGCTTCAAGGCTTTCTTTGCCGGAGCTTCTACGTTGATGAGGCAGCCTGCTTTGATTGGGCTTTCATTGATTCCGATTATCGGCACGCTGGTCTTGATCGGACTGTTGGCCTTCGGCAGTGTCTGGTTGACAGACCTTTGGTTGGCGAACCTTCCGCCTGAGTGGAAGGGGTTTGTGTTAGCTCTGGTTTTCTTTGGGGCACTATTTCTGGGCTTATCGCTTTATCTGCCGATTGCGCGCGTCTTGCTTGCGCCGTTTAGCGAAGCCCTGTGCCGCAAGACGATTCAGGTGTCTGACTTGGGATGGATTCAATATGGCAAACCGAATGCTTTGCGTGCGATTTGGGAAGGACTGAAGCTCGTCACCATGCAAATCACCATACTAGTCATAGGTTTCTTGCTCAGTTTTGTCATTCCTGTCGTAGGGCATTTGCTGTGGTTGGTGACGCTCATCGCGTTATGCGGAATGGATTTTCTCGACGTACCGCTTTCGGCGCGCGGCCTGACGCTGCGCGAAAAGCTGAACCTGTTGTGGAAATACAAGCTCTGGGCGTTCGGCTTTGGGTTGGCGGCTTATCTGATGTTGTTCGTGCCGGTCGTCAATTTGCTGGCCTTGCCCGTCGGCATTATCGGCGCGACTTTACTGACTTCCCGAATGAAATACTGAGTTATTGCCGTTGCCAAACCATCAGCGCCCACAGCAGTGGCAGGTAATAAACCGAAGCCTTTAACAGGTGCAGCGAATTTTCGCGTGTTAAAGAATGTGCGGTGATCCAACTGATTCTCAGCAAGTAAATCCCCAACAGCAGCGCGCCGACAAAATAAATTGGGCCGGTCATCCCCAGATAAGTGGGCAGCAAACTGACCGGCAACAACGCGATCGAATAACCCATAATTTCGCGGGCGGTGGATTTCCCGTCAGGCTCAACAATGGGCAGCATCTTGACGCCTGCGCTCGCGTAATCGTCCCGATACAACGCGGCGATGGCGTGAAAGTGCGGAAATTGCCAGAGAAAGAGAATGGCGAAAAGCACCAGAGCTTCGAGGCCGACGTGATTGCGCGCGGCGACCCAACCGATGAGCGGAGGCAATGCGCCGGGAAAGGCTCCGACGAAAGTACACCACGTTGAGCGTGTCTTGAGTGGCGTATAAAGAAACAAATAACTCGCTAACGCGGCGAATCCACCGAGTGTGGCTAATCGATTGGTAAAGGCCAACAGATAAGCCAAGCCAGCCAGCGAAAGCATCACGCCGAACCAAAGCGCCGCCGTGGGCGTGAGTTCGCCTGCGGGCAAAGGGCGAGTGCGAGTGCGCGGCATACGCGCGTCGAGCGCGCGTTCCCAATACTGATTTAACGCGGAGGTTCCGCTCGTGAGCAGGGCAATGCCAATAACCGTATGCCAAAATCCTGCCCAGTTAATTTGCGCGCGCGAACCGATGGCGAAACCTGCCGCCGCCGATAAGCTGATCATTACCGTGATGCGCGGCTTGGTCAGCGCCAGAAAAGATTGCCAGCTTGCGGGTCTCGCTTTGGCCGGTTTTGTATTATCCGTCGGAGTGCTTGTCGGAGTGCCCGTCGCAGTGACAGATGCTGCGGTTAAAGCATCGTCAGAAGCGGTTAAATTCATAAGAAATGCCTGCAAAAAATGTAAAAGTGAAGATGATTTATCTGAGTAAAACTGAAGATAGCAAAGCCTCGAATGATTTCCAAACCAGTAAAAATAAGGCTGGCAAGCCTTGTGGGAAACAGGCGTTGCTCCGCTACAATGCGTTGCCGACGTAAATCATCGTTGGCTCACTTTTTTCCAGACCATCTTTTTATGAACCCTATTTCTGAAACAACCGGTGAACTGGCGATTCGCGTTTCAATGTTGCCGCGCGACACCAATCCAGGCGGTACGATTTTTGGCGGCGTCATTCTTGCTCATCTTGATCAAGCGGGCGGCATTGAGTCGCGCAAGCACGCCGACAAGCTGTTCGTAACCGTTGCCATGCGCGGCATCGAATTCATTGCCCCCGTATTCGTTGGCGATCTCGTGAGCTTTTACACGCGCACGCTCAAGGTTGGCA
This sequence comes from Acidobacteriota bacterium, assembly GCA_031414155.1. Lineage (GTDB taxonomy): Bacteria > Acidobacteriota > Blastocatellia > RBC074 > RBC074 > JACPYM01. Next base: position 3,440 of record JANNUY010000041.1, on the reverse strand, counting down.
CGACTTCTGTCACTGTCGGCATCATCGTCGAAGCCCAGCGCCACCACGACGCCAAGCAAGTCGTACGCGTGATGGAAGCCGAAGCCGTTTACGTCGCGGTGGATGAAAAGACGCGGCGTCCGATTCATATCTGACCTCAGAAATCTGACCTCCGGTTTCAGACCTCCGACCTCCGATCTGAGACATTGAGTCTTCAAACCTTGGTGGGTAACGCGAATGTTGGAAGCGCGAAGCGTGGTCTGAAGTCTGAGGTCTGAGGTCTGTCGCAATGAAGGTTTGTTACTCTGACCGATACATGGTGCCGCTGCCTGCCGCACATCCGTTCCCGATGCCGAAATATCGGCTCACGCGCGATCGTTTGCTGGCTGACGGCAGCTTAACGCATTGGCATTTGATTGAGCCTGCGCTGGCTTGCGACGAAGACATTCTGTTGGTGCATACGGCGGATTATTGGCTGCGTTGCGCGCGCGGTGAGCTTACCGCGGCGGAAGTGCGACGCATTGGCTTTCCGTGGTCGCCCGCGTTGGTCAGGCGTTCGCGTGCGGCGGTGCAGGGAACCATCGTTGCCGCGCGTAATGCGTTGCGCGATGGGTTGGCTTCGAATCTGGCGGGCGGTACGCATCATGCTTTTCCCGATCACGGCGAAGGCTATTGCGTGCTGAACGACATAGCGATTGCCATTCGCGTGTTGCAACGCGACGGACTGGCGCAACGCTTTGTCGTGGTTGATTGCGACGTGCATCAAGGCAATGGCACAGCGGCAATTTTTCAAAACGATGCGGCGGTGTTCACGTTTTCGATGCATGGCGAGAAAAATTTTCCCTTGCGCAAAGAGACGAGCAACTTTGATATAAATCTTTCCGAGCAAGTTGGCGATGATGAATATCTGCGCTTGCTTGCCGAACATTTGCCTGCCATTCTGCGCGCGTTCCAACCTGATTTTGTCTTTTACCAAGCGGGCGTTGACCCCTTTGAACGCGACCGCTTGGGCAAACTAAAATTGACGCTGAAAGGCTTGCGCGAACGCGACGATTACGTGCTTGGCATGTGCCGCGCGCTGGGCTTACCGGTCGTGACGACGATGGGCGGCGGATACGCCAAAGACATTCACGACACCGTCGAAGCCCACGCCAACACCGTACGCGCGGCGTTACGTTTCGCGTCAGACTAAAAGGGGTTCACGCTATGTTCACACGCCTGTTTGTCACCTTACGCGCGCAAGCCGTCGCCTTCATCACGGCCTTGCTGTTGCTCACCGCCGTCGTAATTTTTTTGATTAACCAGATCGTTGAACGCCGCACGACGCGCGTGGTGGATGAGTATTTTCAGTCCATCATTTTGGCGATGGACTTGAGCTATCGTTCGTTGGCCGAAGGCAAATATCTCTCGAATCTCGTCAATACCAAAACGCCCAACAGTTTGCCCATAGATTCAGAAAGCGCCGTCCGTTACATTTTGATCATAGACGTGCAGGGCAAAAAAGTTTACGACAGCACTGATCCGCAAGATCGCGGCAAGCCTTATGAATCAAGCGATGTGCCGACGTTTGCGCCCGGTGACGTAAAACTTGATTCCGATACGCCCAGTGCCGACGGCAGCCGCACCGTCAAGCTCACCATCGAAACCGTCAGTGCCGAAACCGACATCGGCAAAAAACGCGACATCCTGATCGTGCTTTCGATGAAGCGTTTGCAGCGCGTCAAACAAGCCGCCGAACGCGACCGCGCCATCGCCTTAATTGTGTTCGGAGTCTTGCTGATCAGCGCAATTGCTTATTTCGCCAAACGCTTCACGCAACCGATTACGAACCTCAGCCGCGCCGCGCAACGTGTCACCGCAGGTGAACTCGATTTCAGCGTGCCCATCGGCGGCGCGCAAGAAATCAGTACGCTGTCAAAAACCTTCAACGACATGCTCACCGGCCTGCGTCGCAACCGCGACCTCGAAGATCAACTGCAACGCGCCGAACGCTCCGCCGTCGTGGGACGTTTAGCTTCAGGCATCGCGCACGAAATTCGCAATCCGTTGAATTTCATGAACCTTTCGATTGACCACCTGCAAGCCGCCTGCGCGCCCGAAGAAACCCGCAAGCACGGCGAGTTCAAACACATCACGACGACGATCAAAGAAGAAATCGCCCGCCTCAACAAACTGGTCACTGATTTTTTGAGCTACGGACGCCCCGCCCGCCTCAATCCGCGCGAACTTGACGCGCGCGTGTTGATCGAAGAACTGCGCTCGCTCGTCAAAGCACAGGCCGATGCGCAAGGCGTTACGGTCAACATCCTGGGCGCAACCACCGCGCCTTTCCAAGCCGACGCCGAACAAATCAAAACCTGTTTTTCCAACCTGATGATTAACGCCATTCAAGCCATGCCCGACGGCGGCACGCTCACCGTGGCTTTACCTGAAGCGGGGTACGAAGCGAGTGACTCCTTACGCATCACGTTCACCGACACTGGCATAGGCATCGCGGCTGAAAACCTTGAGCAAATTTTCGAGCCTTATTATTCGACCAAAGACACCGGCATCGGACTCGGCTTGCCGCTCACCAAAAAAATTATCGAAGAGCATCAAGGCCAAATCACGGTCGAGAGCGAACCCGAACGCGGCACGATCTTTACGGTCACGTTGCCCCGTCAAACCGCGTGAACAGGCTTAGGAAAAGCACGCGCAGAGCAGTGTTTTTGCTCAAAACACCCCGTTGACAGACCCCAGACCGTTTGGCATTATCCCGCTCGCTTCAATTGCGCCCGTAGCTCAGCTGGATAGAGCGTTTGGCTACGAACCAAAAGGTCGCACGTTCGAGTCGTGCCGGGCGCATCAATAAAATCAAGCATTTGCAGGCATCTTAACGATGCCTGTTTTGCTTTACGGACACACTCACGGACACTTATCTCGCCATTCCGTCTACTTTTCCCCTGTCAAAGAATCACACCGTCTATCGTCACAAACTCTGCTTTGCCTGATTTTTTTTCAATCGCTCGAAACGGTCTATTGGTTTTTTGGCCTTCGGTCTAACTGCTTTTGCGCTTCGCGCTCTGACCAATCGCTTTTGTTGCCGTCTGCTGTTTCGGTTTAGCTTTGCCTTGTGCCGTGATGGGCTGCCCATTAGTTGCGCCAGTTTCATCCTCGCCTTTCGGCTTTGGCGGGCGTCCGGGCTTTCGATCAATAGCCTTGAACGCTATCAAGTCCGCCTCTCGAATCAATCGCGCTCTGCCAAACTTCTGAGAAGGCAACTTACCTTTCAAAGCCAGTAGATTGACTGTCTCTCGACTTAATTCGAGAAAAGCCGCTGCTTCAACAGTGTCATAAAGTCTTTCTTCCATGCTTGAAGTCTATTCACGAAAATAACTCACGTCAAGTTGTATTTTCTTATTGACTATCTACAACGTGACGTTGTAGTATATTCCTGTCAGTCAGCAATAACGCTGAAGGCA